>NZ_JBJIAO010000026.1:0-68754 GCF_045310825.1 Mycobacterium sp. SMC-21
CGGACTCGGCACCGACCGAATCAACTGGAACGGAGGTCGCCTGAAACAAGCCGATCCACAGGTATTGACAATTCCTCGTCCGACAAGTTCTGGCTGTGCTGTACCGGTATCCTCAGGGGGCCCGCGGGCGTGATGAAATTGGCAAACATGCCGGCTTTAGGTGCCGGTGCTCGTGAGAGTTTGTGGGTTCGAGTCCCACCGCCCGCACCATAGAGTGCTTGCTGCATTCATCGCGAGAGCGAACGGCCTGGTATGGGTCGATCGCTGCAGCGATCGACCCGCCGGCCTGTGTTTGGGCAGCTCTTGCATTGTTGAGGTGAATCCAAAGAGCTCTGTCTGCACTCAGAGCGGCGGGCCTTGAGTCGGTCGACTGGAGGGCGTGCGGCGATGCGCGGATCAGGCGTCGCTGCCGGAAGCGTCTGCAGACCCTGCATTAGGCGACTCGCACGGATCAGCCACCGTCGCCCCCGCGCCGCCGGAGTTCGATCGGGCGTTGGCCGTCGAAACTGCTTGGAGGATAGCCAGATTCGGCCAAGTGATCAGACACGGACAATCGCCGACCGCCGAATCGTTCAATCGCGGCGACGAAAAGCGTTGAGCCGCTTGGCGTTACCTGTGTCAGTGCTTCTTTGAATGCAAGACGCCGTCGGTCGACGCCTGACCGGTCTTGGCGCGCTTCTCGGCGCGTTTCTCTTTGAGCGACTTTCCGGTCTTCTTGGTCATGCTCTGTCGCGGAGATTTGTCAGACATGACAGCCCCTTTGTTCGGGGGCCTGTGCGGTCCCAATCACCTGACCCTACGCGCACCGCGGACGGCCACGCAATGCGCTCGAGCGCGCCGTGCCGTCATCGCCTGGTCCGAACGCTGCGTGAGCGCCCCATGGCGCCGTTTCGAAATGGGGCCTAGGCTGGTGGGACACGCACCCCAGGTGGCCGAGACCGGTGCCACGCGCGTCAACGGACCGGAATTCTTTTGCCCATCAGTGATATTGCCGCGTATGCCCGTCTGTCTCCGGCAGACGTCGAGGCGATCGGTCTTGAACTGGACACCGTTCGCGCCGACGTCGAGGAATCCCTCGGCGCGAAGGATGCGACCTATATCCGGCGCGCCATCGCGTTTCAACGGACTCTGGACGTCGTCGCTCGACTGCAGATTGCCGGGAGCCGATCCAGGATCGGTTGGGCGGTGGGGGTCGTGGCGTTGGCGTATGCGAAAGCCGTTGAGAATATGGAGATTGGGCACAACGTCAGCCACGGCCAATGGGACTGGATGAACGATCCGGAAATTCATTCGAACACTTGGGAGTGGGACATGATGGGGCCGTCCGCGCAGTGGCGGTACTCGCACAACTACCGCCATCACGTCTTCACCAACGTGGTCGGCGTGGATGACGATCTCGGGTTCGGAGTATTGCGGGTGACCCGTGATCAGCCGTGGAAGCCCTCGGATCTGTGGCAGCCTTTACGAAACCTGTTCTTGGCCTTGGTCTTCGAATTGGGAATCGCCCGCCATGGCTATCACTCCGAAGCGGAACGAGCAGGCAGCGAGGACGGCAGGCAGGCTGCGAAGGAGGCGATGCTGAGGAAGATCGCGCGGCAGACCGTCAAGGATTACGTCGTTCTGCCCGCGGTCAGCCTGCGCCGCTGGCGCCGAACGCTGACCGCCAACGCGACCGCCAACCTGCTGCGCAACCTCTGGTCGTATGTGGTGATCTTCTGCGGACATTTTCCCGACGGCGTGCAGACGTTCGCCCCGGAAGTCCTGAAGACCGAGACCGGAGCAGAGTGGTATCTGAGACAGATGCTGGGTGCCGCGAACTTCAAAGCTGGTCCGGTGCTGGCATTTTCGAGTGGAAACCTGTGCTACCAGATCGAGCATCACCTGTTTCCCGACTTGCCGAGCAATCGGTACGCGCAGATCAGTGTCCGGGTCCGTGACTTGTGCGAGAAGTACGACCTGCCCTACACCACCGGCTCGCTCATCTCTCAGTACCTACAGACCCTGCGGACCAACTTCCGGCTGGCGTTCCCGGACAGCGGCTGGGCCGCCATCCGCGGATAGCCGTCAGTGGTCGAAGACGGCCTTGATTTTGGTCCGCGCCTGTCCGGCGTCGGCTGCGTGATGCGCCTTTTGTTCGTCGAACGGACCGCGGTCTTCGATGCCGAAGCCGAAATAGCTCTTGGTGGCTTTCCAAGCGGTTTTGGTCCTTGTTGCGATATTCATGATCGTTCCCTCTGGTTCTCTTAGGTGATGAAGGACGGCGCATTGGCAGAATGCGTTATGCGCCTTCGGCTTTGGCTTTCGGCCGCCCAGACGGGCAGGTCGGCAAGTTGTTCGCCACGGTGATCCGGGGCGCTGCGAGATCACGTCGATGCTGTGGGCTCGACACAACTCAAGTTCTCGATAGGTGCCACACTACACCGTTTGAGCTGCAGGAATCTTCACCCCGGCCGTCGGGGCAGCCGTTTCGGGTGTAGCGTCGAACGGGTTGGGAACCAACCAGCCCGCCGGGCGTAGTCAAGTCAGCATCTTGCCGTTGAATTCCTCGAGCAGCCGCTCGCGCCGGACACATCGGTGACCTCTATGCGACGGGACTGCCGTGAAATCTCCACTCAGTATTCGGATATCCAGGTGCTGAATCCCGGACGTGCCGGCTCGCCAAGTTTCGGGATCCTCGGCACATTTCCACCCACGCGATGTGGCCTGGCCGCTTTCAGTGCGGCGCTGAGTCGCGGGTTGGCCGCCAACGGCGCCGACGTGAGCGTGGTGCGTGTTGCGGATGGGTGCTCTGCCAGCGATAGCCGTGTGGTCGGTGAACTGGTCAACGGATCGCCGGCGTCAGTCGCCGCGGCCGTGGACCTGCTCAGCAAGAGTGACGTCGCGGTGATCCAGCACGATTACGGAATCTATGGCGGCACTGACGGAGATGAGGTCGTGGAGATCATCGGCGGGCTGCGGGTGCCGTCGATCGTGGTCGCCCACACGGTTCCGAGGGATCCGACCCGGCGCCAGCGCTCCGTGCTGGAGGCGGTGATGACGCATGCTGACCAGGTAGTGGTGCTGTCCGAGGCCGCCAGGGCGCAACTGCGTCACGGGTTCGACGTCGATCAGCGGAAAGTCACCATGATCGCGCGTGGGGCGACCCTCCCCAGCGGCGTGCGCCCCGGTCGTGGTGGACGACCGACGCTGTTGACCTGGGGTCTGCTGGGGCCGGGCAAGGGCATCGAGCGGGTCATTGATGCGATGGATTCACTGCACCGCCTCAATGGCCGGCCGCGTTATCTCGTTGCCGGCCAGACCCATCCACGGGTGCTGGCGGCCGACGGCGAGGCCTACCGCGATGCCTGTACCGAGAGGGTCCAGCGCGCCGGCGTAGGGCACTCCGTGCATTTCGATGCCGGCTACCGCAACGGGTCGTCTCTGATCGAGCTCATGCTGTCCGCCGCGGCGGTGGTGCTGCCGTACGACTCCACCGATCAGACGACCTCTGGCGTCTTGGTCGACGCCATCGCCAGCGGCCGACCGGTGGTCGCGACGGCTTTCCCCCACGCCACTGAATTGCTGTCCACCGGGGCGGGGATCGTGGTGGGCCATGACGACCCCGAGGCGTTGCGGTCGGCTCTGCATGCAGTACTGACCCAGCCCAGATTGGCCGGCTCGATGGCCGCCGAGGCCCGGCGGTTGGCCCCGTCGATGACGTGGCCGATCATCGCCAGATCGTATCAAGCTGTGGCACAACATATTCTGAGCAGAAGGCCGGAGCGGATGTGGCTGGGGTAGTGCCGTACCCCAAGTTCGACCACCTGCTTGCGATGACCGATCGGCAGGGCACTTTCGCGTGTGCCTGTGGCGTAGAACCACGCCGCGAGAGTGGCTACTGCACCGACGATATGGCCAGGGTCCTGGTAGTGGCCAGCCGTGAGCCGGACGCCGGCGACGAAGTCCACGTGCTGGCCAAGTTGGCGGTGAAGTTCCTGAACGGCGCGCAATCATTCTCGGGTGGCTGCCGTAATCGGATGGACCGTAACGGCCACTGGGCTGACGATTTCGCTTTCGACGACTGCTGGGGTCGATGCCTGTGGAGCTTGGGCACGGCCGCCGCACACAGCGATCTCGGTTTGGTCCGTAGTCTGTCGGTGGTGCAGTTCGGGCGCTCTGTTCGTGGTCGCTCCACGCGGCCTCGGGCGATGGCATTCGCGGCACTCGGTGCCGCGGAGTTGCTCAAGGTCGATCCCGGCCATGTTGAGGCGCACCGGCTCATCGACGACTACGCCACAGGTGTTGCGGCGCCGGGTGATGATTCGGATTGGCCGTGGCCGGAGGCTCGCCTGACATGCGCAAACGCATTGCTACCCGAGGCGATGATCGCCGCCGGCGATGCGCGCGGGGATTCGGCGCTATGCCAGCGCGGACTGGACCTTCTGGAGTGGCTGATCGATTGCGAAACCATTGACGGGCGCCTGTCGGTGTGTCCTGTCGGCGGCTGGGCGGCCGAGGAAGCGCGGCCAGGCTTCGATCAGCAGCCGGTTGAAGTGGCGGCGCTTGCCGATGCCTGCGCCCGAGCCGCGGGCGTTGATGCCAGTGCCATCTGGCCCAATACCGTGCGGGCTGCTGCGGCGTGGTTCCAGGGCGTCAACGACGTCGGAGCTGTGATGTGGGATCCGGCAACCGGCGGCGGATTCAACGGATTGCACGCCGACGGCGCCAACCCCGATCAGGGCGCCGAGTCGACGCTCGCGGTGCTATCCACATTTCAGCAGGCGCACCGACTGATCGCCGTGACGCAATGACTTCCGCGCGGCGGGTGCTGGTCTTCCGGTGCGTTGATCAGTTGTCCGCGGTCGTTGCGCGCAACCGCACCATTCGCGTCGTTGAGCTCTCGTCCAACTCGACGACGTCGGTTCGCGAGCGCAGGAAATCGCTGAAAGACTTGAATCCCAAAGCTTTTTCGCTGAACGAGGGATCCATCCGCTTCATCTGTGCCTTGACCGCGGAGTTGTGCAGCCAGTCGACGTCGTCCTTCTCCAGCCCGATCTGCAACGCGCGGGTCAGCAGGGCACTGGCGGAAGTCTGCGGGTCTGGCGGTTCAGGCTCGTCGTTCTCGGTCTTGGCGGCGCGACGGGTGCGCTTCGGCGGCGCGGGTGCGGACGGGGTTTCCAGCGCCGGGACGCCGGGCAGCGCGTCGTAGGTGACGAACTCGTCGCACGCCGCGGCGAGTGCTCGGCTCGACGAGCCCGCCACGCCGATCCCGACTACATACCGGCCGAGGCGCTTGCAGCGCTGAGCCAGCGGAATGTAGTCGGAATCGCCCGCCGCGATGACGACGTGGGTGAGGTCGGGCAGCCGGAACATGTCTTCGACGGTGTCGACGGCCAGCCGGATGTCGGCGCCGTTCTTACCGTAGGCCGCGGCGGGGAACAGTTGTACGAGGTCGACGGCACGGCCGACGAGCTGCTGTCGGTAACCCGCGTTCACCTCGGCGGACCAGTCGGCATAGGCGCGGGTGAGTACCAGCGTGCCGAAGGACGAAGCGAAGTCGAGGACTGCCCCGACGTCGACGGTAGCCGTCGTCAATCGGTCGGGATCGAGTCCTTTGGCCTTGTCCTTCTGAAAAGAGTTGCGGCCGTGGACCTGGTCGTAGCGCGAGATGACGATGTTGTCGAAGTCCAGGTAGACCGCGACGCGGGTCGCGGCGGTGTCAGTCATCTGCCCAGTGTGGTGCATGGCATGCGGGAAGTGGCGGGGAACCCACTCGGCCGCCCATATTGAGCCCGGAATGCATAGCCTGTCGGGATGTTGACCGAACTGACCGCCCTCCCCGGCGGGTCTTGCCGCATGGGATCGCATGACTTCTACCCGGAGGAAGCGCCGGTGCATGAGGTGACGGTCGCGCCGTTCTCGATCGAACGGCACCCGGTCACCAACGCCCAGTTCGCCGACTTCGTGGCGGAGACGGGGCACGTGACGGTCGCCGAGCAAGAACTCGATCCGGCGCTGTTCCCGGGCGTCCCGGCCGACGACCTCGTCCCCGGCGCGCTGGTGTTCCAGCCGACGGCGGGCCCGGTGGACCTGCGGAACTGGCGGGCCTGGTGGACGTGGGTGCCCGGAGCGTGTTGGAAGCACCCGAAGGGGCCGGACTCATCCATCGAGGACCGGCTCGATCATCCGGTGGTGCAGGTCGCTTACCCCGACGCCGCGGCCTACGCCGCCTGGGCGGGTAGGCGGTTGCCGACCGAGGAACAGTGGGAGTACGCCGCCCGCGCCGGGGCGACGACGGTGTACGCCTGGGGTGACGAGGTCCGGCCCGACGGGCAGCTGATGGCCAATACCTGGCAGGGCCAGTTCCCGTATCGCAACGACGGCGCTCTCGGCTGGGCCGGCACTTCGCCGGTTGGCACGTTCCCGCCCAACGGTTTTGGCCTGTTCGACATGATCGGCAACGTGTGGGAATGGACCCGCACCCGCTACACGCCTCGGCACCAGCCGCGTCCCCAGGTGTCCGGTTGCTGTCCGCCGCCCAGCGGTGACCCGTCGGTGATGCAGACCCTCAAGGGCGGCTCGCACCTGTGCGCACCGGAATATTGCCATCGGTACCGGCCGGCGGCGCGGTCGTCGCAGTCGCAGGACAGTGCGACGTCGCACATCGGCTTCCGCTGCATCGCCGATTGAGGTGGCGAAAGCGGCCTCTAAACGCCGCCGCATAGTCCCTGGCCTAGGGCTTTACCTTCGATCGGGTGGCGTAACACGCTACGTATCGCCACCTGTGGTCATCGGTGGCACAGTGAGTTCATGACCCGCCGCCCGCACATCCCGCCGAAGGACTTTCCCCGTCCTGCGGCCCGGGAGTATGCGGGCACCCGCGCCGACGCGGCCCGGTGGGCGCGCGACGTGTTGCGTGGCCAGATCCTCGACGGCGTGTACGGCGGCCTGGCCGCGGCGCGCCCGATGTTGCCCCCGGAGAACGAGCTGGCCGCCGAATTGGGCGTGAGCCGCAACGCAATTCGTGAGGCGCTGGAACTCCTGCGAGGTGAGGGACTGATCACCCGTGTGCAGGGTGCCGGGACGTTCGTCACGGGTGCGAAGCTCAGCCAGCGGATCGACCGATTGGAAGGCCTCGCCGAATCGCTTGCCGGGCATCAACTTCCGGTGGAGAACACCGTGATGTCGGCACGTGAGTCGGTCGCCTCCCCGTTCGTCGCGGCGAAACTCCAAGTGGCCGAGGGCGCGCCGATACTCTTCATCGAGCGCCTGCGGTCGGTGGGCGGGGTGCCGCTGTCGCTGGACACCACGTCGCTGCGGATCGGGGCCATCCCGGTCGACGCCAATCTGGCCGACCAGGACGTCTTCTCGCTGATCGAGACCGAACTCGGGATGCGCCTGGGGTGGGCCGAGATCACCGTCGAATCGGTCTCAGCTGATGCCGACACTGCCAAGCTCCTGCAAATCCGTCCCGGCGCACCGCTTTTGCTGCTGCACCGGCTGACCCACCTCGAAGACGGCACCCCCTTCGACCTTGAAACCGTGCGGTACCGCGGCGACCGCTGTTCGTTGATCACCACCGCCGCACGAGACTCCGCGCCGCCGCCACCGTAGCCGGCACTTCAGCAGTCAATCACCCAATCCCCTTACCGATTAACACAATCGATAGAGAGGTAGTACAACCATGCCCGAACAACCCAACATCGTCTATTTTCACGTCGACAATCTCGGCATGGGGGAGCTCGGCTGTTACGGCGGCGGCATCCTGCGCGGGGCCGACACGGTCCGGATGGACGCCTTCGCGGCCGAGTCGCTCAAGCTGTCGCACTTTGTCGTCGAACCACAGTGCACGCCAACCCGTTCGGCGTTGATGACGGGCCGGTACCCGATCCGGTCCGGCAACCACACCATCGCGCTCGGCGGCAACGGCGGCGGCATCGTGGCGTGGGAACGTACCATGGGTGACATCCTGTCCGAAGCAGGTTATGCCACAGCCTGTTTCGGTAAGTGGCACATCGGTGCGGAGGACGGCCGCTGGCCGACCGATCACGGTTTCGACGAGTGGTACGGCCCGGCCCGCACCTACGACGAGTGCCTGTGGCCCGACGACCCCTGGTACAAAGCCGAGCGTGACGGCTACTCCTACATGTACGACGGCACCAAGGAAGGTGGCGTCACGACCACCGACCAGCAGCTGACGGTCAAGCTCAAGGGCGAGGTCGACGGCGAATACGACCGCCGGGCAAAAGCTTTCATGAAGCGCAGCGTCGATGCGGGCAAGCCGTTCTACCTGTACCACAACCACTCGCTGATGCACTTCCCGATGGAAGTCCGCCCGGAGTTCAAGGGCAAGAGCACCAACGGCAACTGGGGTGACTCGCTGCTGATGCTCGACCACGACTTCGGCAGCATCCTGGACTACCTCAAAGAGCTGGGCATCGAGGACAACACCATCGTGATCATGGCCGGCGACAACGGCGCCGAGGATCACCTGGCCGGCCGGGGTACCGCGGGCTTCTTCGACGGCTCCTACTTCAGCTCGGCCGAGGGCGGCATCCGGACACCGTGCCTCATCCGGTGGCCCGGTCATGTGCCGGTGCGGGAGAGCAACGAGATGGTGCACGTCACCGACATGTTCCCGACGCTGCTGCGCTGGGTGGGTTGCGACGTGCCCGACGACCGCATCATCGACGGCATCGATCAGCGTGAATTCTTCGGCGGGGCAGAGGAATCCAAGCGCGACGGCTGCATGGTCTGGCTCAACGAGGAGCTGCACGCGGTGAAGTGGTCGCAGTTCAAGATCAACTTCAAGCGGCAGCAGCACTTCCACGACCCGGAGATCCCGTTGGGCTTCGCCCGCATCACCAACCTCCTCGAGGACCCGAAGGAACGCGAGGCCGTCAACCAGACCTGGGTGCGGTGGTGGGTCATGCAACACGCCTACCGGTTCATCCAGGAATTCGAAGCCAGCGTCGAGACCGAACAACTCATCCCGGCCGGGGCGCCCATCGATTTCGTCCCCGAACGCAACCAGTAACACCAGCGGAGTACGGCCCCTGCACGTCAGGGGCCGTACTCGACTGTCGAAGGAGTGCAGCCGTGTCCAGCTATGGTGCCCAATCGATCACGATCCTCGAAGGGCTCGACGTCGTCCGGAAACGGCCCGGTATGTACATCGGGTCGACCAGCGAGCGCGGCCTGCATCACATGGTGTGGGAGGTGGTCGACAACGGCGTCGACGAAGCCATGGCCGGCCACGCCAGCCGCGTCGACGTCACACTCCTGCCCGATGGCGGCGTCGAGGTCAGCGACGACGGCCGCGGCATCCCGGTTGCCATGCACGCCACGGGAATTCCCACCGTCGACGTCGTGATGACCCAACTGCACGCCGGCGGCAAGTTCGACGGCGACTCCTATCAGGTGTCCGGTGGCCTGCATGGCGTCGGGGTCTCGGTGGTCAACGCGTTGTCGACACGGCTCGAGGTGTGCATAAACCGGGACGGGTACGAATGGTTCCAGCACTACGACCGCTCGGAGCCCGGCACTCTGCAGAAGGGCGAGCCGTCGACCCGCACCGGCACCACGGTCCGATTCTGGTCGGACCCAGAAATCTTCGAGACCACCGAGTACAACGCCGAGACCATTGCGCGGCGCCTGCAGGAGATGGCGTTCCTGAACAAGGGGCTCGTGCTGTCCCTGACCGACCGGCGCGTGCCCGACCCGGAGACCCGCGTCTTCCACCACCCGGGTGGGCTGATCGACTACGTCCGCCACATCAACCGGGTGAAAGAGCCCATCCAGCCGAGCATCATCGCGTTCGACGGCGCGGGGGACGGCCACGAGGTCGAGGTCGCGATGCAGTGGAACGCCGGCTACTCGGAGTCGGTGCACACCTTCGCGAACACCATCAACACCCACGAGGGTGGCACGCACGAGGAGGGTTTCCGCGCGGCGCTGACGAGCATGGTGAACAGGTACGCCAAAGACAAGAAACTGCTCAAGGAGAAAGACCCGAATCTCACCGGTGACGACATCCGGGAGGGCCTGGCCGCGATCATCTCCGTGAAGGTTGCCGAGCCGCAGTTCGAAGGGCAGACCAAGACCAAGCTCGGGAACGCGGCCGTCCGCTCGTTCGTGCAGAAGGTGTGCCATGAGGAGCTGACGCACTGGTTCGAGGCGAATCCGGCGGAGGCGAAGGTCATCGTCACCAAGGTGGCGTCGTCGGCGCAGGCCCGTGTCGCCGCGCGGAGGGCGCGCGAGCTGGTGCGCCGCAAGAGTGCGACCGACATCGGTGGCCTGCCGGGCAAGCTGGCGGACTGCCGTTCCACCGATCCGAGCAAGTCGGAACTGTATGTGGTGGAGGGTGATTCGGCCGGGGGCTCGGCCAAGAGTGGTCGGGATTCGATGTTCCAGGCGATCCTGCCGCTTCGCGGCAAGATCATCAACGTCGAGAAAGCACGCATCGACCGGGTATTGAAGAACACCGAGGTGCAGGCCATCATCACGGCGCTGGGCACCGGTATCCACGACGAGTTCGATCTGTCGAAGCTGCGGTATCACAAGATCGTGCTGATGGCCGACGCCGACGTCGATGGCCAGCACATCTCGACGCTGCTGCTGACGCTGCTGTTCCGCTTCATGCGACCACTCATCGAGCATGGTCATGTGTTTTTGGCGCAGCCGCCGCTGTACAAGCTGAAATGGCAACGCGGCGAACCGGAATTCGCGTACTCCGACCGGCACCGTGACGCGCTCCTGGATGCGGGGCTCACAGCAGGGAAGAAGATCAACAAGGATGACGGCATCCAGCGCTACAAGGGTCTGGGTGAGATGGACGCCAAGGAGCTGTGGGAGACCACGATGGATCCGTCCGTCCGGGTGCTGCGTCAGGTCACGCTCGACGACGCCGCGGCCGCCGACGAACTGTTCTCGATCCTGATGGGCGAGGACGTCGAAGCCCGCCGCAGCTTTATCGTGCGCAACGCCAAGGACATTCGCTTCCTCGACGTGTGATGCATCAGCCGAGTGGCATGAGATACATCAGCACCAGCACGCCCTCGGCGATCACCGCGAGTCCAACAGCAGGCAGGTACCGCATACCGGAGTACTGCCCGTGGGCCAGCTGTCGACGCCGGCTCGCCCCGATCCGGCACACCACGGCGGCGAGCACCGCGACGGCGGCCACAAGGACGATCCGTGTCGCGTTGTGGCCGACGCGGAAGGTATCGACGTTGCGCAGCAACACCAGAACTCCCGAGGTCGCGATCGCCAGCGCTGTCCGGTTCCAGGCCAGGGCTGTGCGTTCGGCCTGCAGCCCGCGATCCTGGGCGACCGTCATCGCACCGTGGCGCTGAGCGCCAGGACGACGGTGATCAGTCCGATCAGCGCCAGGCCGGTGGTCAGGAAGGTGGGAGCGGAGGCCTGCGGCAGCGGCTCGTCGTTGCGGATGGCCCGGTCCACCTGGCTCCAGCGCCGCAGTCCCGCGACCGCCGTCAACACGGCCATGATTCCGACGCCGACGCCCAGGACGTGCCGCAGGCCCGGGATGGCCAGCTCCGGCATGAACTGGACAACAGCCACCGCGGCGGCCATCAGTCCGAGCGACGTGCGCTGCCACGCCAGGAACGTGCGCTCATTGGCGAGGGTGAACCGGTAATCGGGCTCGATCGGGGTACGCGCGGCCGTCACGCTCGAAATGTCCATGGCTACAAGACTTTCCGAAAACTCTGTGTCGTGCCAGGGCGTCCGAGGTGGCGTAACAGAGTGTTAATTCGCGGTATCCGCGGCGCGGCGCAATCCGGTCGAATGGGCATCTGACCTGCGGTTTCCACCGTCGAAGATGGCGTAACTACCGCGCAACCTCAGATGACAGCGAGGTAACAGAAACGGTTGACCCTTGTGGACATGGACAAGCAACAGCGCACTGGCAGCCCGTGGCAGGCCCGCTCGGTTGCTCTGCTGACCGCACTCACGGTTGGTGGGGCCCAACTGCTGACGGGGTGCGGTCTGCTGTCGGAACCCACGGTCGTCGTCAACGTCGGCTATCAGTCGAAGACCATCAACACCGTTAACGCCGGCACCTTGCTGCGCGACCGCGGCGACTTCGAGAACCAGCTCAAAGAACTGGGCGCGGCCACCAACACGAAGTACCGAGTGGTGTGGCAGGACTTCGCGTCCGGTGCGCCGCTGACGGCGCAGATGATCGCCACCCACGTCGACATCGGTTCGATGGGCGACTACCCGCTGCTGACCAACGGCTCCAAGACCCGCAAATACGATGACGCGGCAACGGAATTGGTCGCCACCACCGGCTACAACCTGCGCGGATCGCTGAACCAGGTGGTGGTGCGGTCGGACTCGTCGGCGCGCACCCTCGCCGACCTGAGCGGTAAGAAGGTGTCCACCAGCCTCGGCTCGGCCGGCGACGGCATGTTGTCGACCGCGGTGCAAACCGTTGGCGTCAGCAAGGACTCGCTGCACGTCGTCAACCAGGATCCGTCGGTCGGCGCGTCGTCCATCGACGGCGGTCAGGTCGACGCCCTGGCGCAGTTCGTGCCGTGGCCGCAGCTGGTGATCTACCGCAACCAGGGCCGGCTGCTCTACGACGGCGGCGACAACAACGTGCCGACCTTCCACGGCGTCGTCGCGCGCCGGCAGTTCGTCGACGGCCATCCCGAGGTGATGGCGGCGTTCCTGCGGGCCATGAAGAGCACCACCGACGAGATCGTCGCGCATCCGCTCAAGTCGGCTCTGCGGGTCAGCGCGCTCACCGGGATCGAGCCCGAGGTGATCTATCTGTACAACGGCCCCAACGGCTTCGTGAGTTTCGATATGACACTCAAGGACCAGGTGCTCGCGGCATTCAAGCCGATCAAGGCCTACCTGGTCGGACGCGGCGCGGTGACAAAGGATTTCGACGTGCCCAAATTCGTCAACGACGGATACCTGCGGCAGCTGTTCGGACCCGACTACGCGCAGCGGCAGGCCAGCGTGGCCAATCCGATGACGCTCACCGGTTTCGATGAGGTCTGCGGACTACCGGTCAACGACGCGGCGCAGGCCTCCGAAGTGTGGGCATCCGGCAGCACCACCGCGGTCTCGGCCACCCCGAGCTGCCTGCTGCGCCGGCTGGCCGCGACACCGCACGTCCGGGCCGCCTACGTGCCCGACACGTTGACCGGGCTGCGCATCTTCGCCGATCACGCTGTCTGGCTCGACGATCCGGATGCACCGCCGACCCAGCGGTACAAGCCGTTCGCCACCGCCGCCGGTGCGGACACTTACCGGACCACCCACCCACAAGCAGCCGCCATCGGCTACACCGCCGCCATCGGCCAATCCCGCACCGCGGGCTGATCACACCAGCAGGAGAGAAAGGAAACGCATGACCGAGCTCATGACCAGACCCACGTTGGCCGTCCCTCGCCTGTGGTCGCCGGCGAACCGGACCGGAAAACCGATGCGGCACAAGATGACTGCTCTGCTGTCGACGTCCGCCGCACGCCGGGTGCCGGCGCTGCTGCTGCCGCTGATCCCGATCGCCGTCTTCCTGACGCTGTGGCATCTGCTGACGGCCCACAACGTCGTCGCCTGGCTGCGCTTCAACCGGATGCCGGCACCGGAGGCCGTGTTCCACACGCTGCTGACGCGGGCCAGCTCGGGCGGCTTCTACGACGACCTGCTGGCAAGCCTGCAGCGCATCCTGCTGGGCTTCGGCCTGGCCGCGGTGGTCGGCATCGGGTTGGGCGTGCTGATCGGCCGCTCGGAGATCGCCCGAATGACGTTGCGGCCGTTCATCGAATTGATCCGGCCCATCCCGGCGATCGCGCTGGTGCCGCTTACCATCCTGCTGTTCCCGTCCAGCGAGCAGGGCATCGTCTTCATCACGTTCTTCGCCGCGTTCTTCCCGGTGGTGGTCAGCACCATCCACGCCATGGACTCGATGCCGAAGGTGTGGGAGGAAGCCGCGCAGACCATGGGTGCGGGACGAATGTCGTTGTTGCTCCACGTGATCATCCCGGGTGCGCTGCCGGGGATTTTCGCCGGACTCTCGGTGGCGATGGGTGTGGCGTGGATCTGCGTGGTGAGCGCGGAGATGATCTCGGGCCAGTACGGCATCGGCTACTACACCTGGCAGGCCTACGGGTTGCTCGATTACGCCGGCGTGGTGGTCGGCATGATCTCCATCGGTGCGCTGGGCCTCGGCACCGCGTGGCTGGTGGAGCGCGTCGGACGGCGGGTCAACCGCTGGCTGCCGAGGGCCGCCCGATGAGCGCCGGCGCTGTCGATCTGCAGCAGCTGCAACTGGGCTTCAACGGTGTCGTCGCGGCCAACATCAGCCTGGCCATCGAGGGCGGCGAAGTGGTCGTCTTCCTCGGGCCGTCCGGCTGCGGCAAGTCGACCATCCTGCGGGCGCTGGCCGGGCTGCTCAAGCCCATGGGCGGCACTGCCACTGTGGACGGCGCACCCGTCACCGGCAATGCGGCACAGTGCGCCATGGTGTTTCAGGAGGATGCGCTGTTCCCGTGGCGCAGCGCGCTCAAGAACGTCGAGTTCCCGCTCAAGCTCCGTGGCGTGCGCGGCAAGGAGCTCAAGGAGACGGCGACGGCGCGGCTCGAGCAGGTCGGCCTCGGTGCTTACCTGCACCATCTGCCGAGTCAGCTGTCGGGTGGCATGCGGCAGCGGGTGCAGCTGGCCCGCACCCTGGCCTGCAAGCCGCGGGTCATGTTGATGGACGAGCCGTTCGGCGCCCTCGATGCGCAGACGCGGCTGGAGATGCAGCAGTTGCTGATGTCGGTGTGGGAGCAACATAAGATGACGCTGCTGTTCGTCACCCATGACGTCGACGAGGCGCTGCTGCTGGCCGACCGGGTCGTCCTGCTCAGCCACCGGCCCGCCACCGTCGCCGACGTCATCACCATCGAGCAACCCCGCACCCCCGAGGCGCAATTCGAGGAGTCCTACCAGCGGCGCCGCCGCGACATCCTGGACTTCCTCGGTCATCGCCCGGCCGCCTGACCAAACTGGCTTCCCGCCAAGGAGATTCGATGAGCATCACCCTGCCTGGGTTCCGCGCGCCCGCATCCCGCCCCGAGCGACCGTCGCTGCTGTCACCCGCCGTGCTGCGCACCGAGGTGCTGGCCGGTCTGGTCGTCGGGCTGGCGCTGATCCCGGAGGCCATCGCCTTCTCCGTCATCGCGGGCGTCGATCCTCGCGTCGGGCTGTTCTCGTCGGTGACGATGGCCATCACCATCGCGTTCGCCGGGGGACGCCCGGCCATGGTGTCGGCCGCGACGGCGGCGGTGGCACTGGTCGTGGCGCCGGTGGCCCACGAACACGGCGTCGGGTACCTGGTGGCCACCATCGCTTTGGCCGGGGTGATCCAGATGCTGCTGGCGTTCCTCGGAGTCGCCAAGCTGATGCGGTTCATCCCGCGCAGCGTGATGGTCGGCTTCGTCAACGCGCTCGCGATCCTGGTGTTCGTCGCCCAGCTCCGGCATCTGATCGACGTGCCGTGGCTGGTGTATCCGCTCACCGCGGCGGGCATCGCGATCATGGTGCTGCTGCCCAAGCTGACCACCGCGGTGCCGCCGCCGCTGGTCGTGGTGCTGGTGCTGACGGTCGCCGTCGTGGCCTTCGGGTGGCACGTACCCAACGTGGGAGATCAAGGGGCCCTGCCGGATTCGCTGCCGCTGCCCGGCATTCCGGATATTCCATTCACCGTGCAGACGCTGCAGATCATCGCGCCGTACGCGGTGGGCGCAGCGCTGGTCGGGCTGCTCGAATCGTTGATGACGGCCAAGCTCGTCGACGACATCACCGACACTCCGTCGAACAAGACCCGCGAGGCGTGCGGGCAGGGCATCGCCAACGTGGTGACGGCGCTGTTCGGCGGCATGGGTGGTTGCGCGGTGGTGGGGCAGACGATGATGAACGTCAAGATCGCCGGCGCCCGGACGCGGCTCTCGACGCTGCTGACCGGGGTGTTCGTGTTGATCCTCGTGCTGGCCCTCGGGGACCTGGTCGGACGGATTCCGATGGCGGCCCTGGTCGCGGTGATGATCGTGGTGTCCGTGGCCACCTTCGACTGGCACAGCGTGGCGCCGCGGACACTGAAAGTGTTGCCGCGCAGCGAAACTCTTGTGATGGTCATCACGGTGTGCGCGACGGTCGCCACCGGAAACCTGGCGATCGGCGTCGCGCTCGGGGTGCTGGCCGCGATGGTGGCGTTCGCCCGCCGGGTCGCGCATTTCACGTCGGTGTCGGTGGTGGAACCGGGGATATACCGGGTGAGCGGCGACCTGTTCTTCGTCTCGAGCAATGACCTGATTCATCAGTTCGACTACGCGGGTGACCCCGCCGACGTCGTCGTGGACTTGTCGGGCACCGCGGTGTGGGATGCCTCGTCGGTGGCGACGCTGGATGCCATCCGGGTGAAGTACGCGTCGCGAGGAAAGGCGGTGCGGTTCGTCGGGCTTGATGACGCGAGCGCGGACCGGCTGAACCGGTTGTCGGGGCGCCTCGGGATTTAGCGGCGGCGGGTTGCGACGTTGCGCCATGATGGAGGCGTGAACGTGAACTGGCGAGGTGTCCTCGGTGTCGTGGTCGGGCTGCTCATCGGACTGCTCATGGGCGGACCGATCGCGGGCCAGGCGCACGCCGCCGCTGCCACGCCTGCCGGTGATGTCATCTCCATCGGTGACCCCAACGCGCTCGGGCAGATCGACCTCTACCTCGATCCCATCTGCCCCTTCAGCGGCAAGCTGATCCGGTCCGACGGCGACGAACTGGGGCGGCGCATCGATAACGGCGCGCTGCGGGTGAACGTGCGATTCGTGAACTTCCTCGAAAAGTATTCGGCCAGTGGCACATACGACCGGCGCGCGATCTACGCGGCCTTCGTCACGGCCGGCGAGTCGAAGTCGAGTGACGTCGCATGGCGCTTCATCCAGCAGATTTTCGCGAAGGAGCACCAGCCGCGTGAGGGCGGCGACACGGACCTGAACAACGACCAGCTGGCTGAGCTGGCGGGCCGGGCGGGGGCGCCGCAGTCGGCGCAGGACCTGATCCGGCTCGGCCTGCCCGTCGGCTACGACTCTCGCGTCATCGCGGCCAACAACCTCAAACTCCTGCACGAGTTCCCGGAGCCGGGCGTGCCGCTGGTGGTCATCGATCGACAGGTCATCAACGACGAGGAGTGGCTGAGCCGGCTTCCGGCCTGACCCGTCGAGGACGGCCCCCGACTTGCTCGGATCGCGCGGCCGGGGCACGGGGTCGTCCCGGCTTCCTGCCTCGAGCGTGGCGCTTGGCATGGTCCGTCGCGGCATGGCATCTCGGCAGGCGACACGTTCGGCGTAGCGCCTGCCGGTTCGACCAGGTCGCTATGGCGTCGGTTCTTGTCCCCTGATCGGGGGACAGGAGTTTCACCCGGCGGAGGGGCCGGTCGGCGGATACAGCTCGACTGCTGTGCGCGGCATTCTTGGTTCAACACCGGAACACACCGGAAAGAACTTGAAAAGCCTTCCCGCACAAAGGAGTCGACATGAATATCACCCGCCGCATCGCCGCCGGATTCGCCCTCGCCGCCGCGCCCACCGTCATCTTTCTGGGCGCCGCCACCGCGCACGCCGACGTCACGACCGCGAGCAGCCCCGTCGGCACGCACCACGCGTTCCCGCACCAGCAGAACGCCCCGCAGCCGGGCAGCCCGGTGCATCACCACCACCAGCACAACCACCGCTGAGACTTTCCGTCACCGCTGAGGCCGCCCCTGTCATCGCGACGGGGCGGCCTTACGCACTGGGGCTGACCGCCCTGCCGAGGAACGCGAGCAGCTTGGTGGTGCGCGAACAACCCGCCGGCGCGGGTTGCTCCGGACCGAACGCACCCGGACGCCGGAGCATCTGTTCCGGCACCGAGTGGACCAGCCCTTCGGCCAGGGTGAGCAGGTCGTCGGGCAGCTCGATCGACTCGCCGAGGGACTGGCGCAGATCCCACGTGTGCAGAGCCAGATCGGCGATCGGGAACAGCAGCGCCCGGCGCAGGGGGACCTCGCCCTGCGGGGACTTGCGCGGCGCATCCAGATCCGCGTTAGGCAGCGCGTCGCGAAGGCGAATGCCCAACGCGCTCAGTTGATCTGCCGGGTTGTCGTACATCCAGTCCGACGGTTCAGAAGGACCGTCCCACAGCTCGCCGTCCTCGGCGAGCACGATGATTCGGGTGGCGCTGCCCGTCGCGTGCGCCACCAACTCACGCAGCGTCCAGTCCTGCAGAATCGACGGGTCGTCCCAGCGGTCGGCGGGGACGTCACGGACGGCAGCGGTGAGCAGGTCGAGGGCCTCGACAGCCAACCCGCCAAGCTCGGGAGTCGTGTCTTCGCTCATAAGGGCCACGGTACGAGCAGGCACCGACATCGGTCGACGAATCGGGGGAGCCGGTTCGCTAATTGGCCTGTTCAGGCCCCGTCCCCGTACCCTTCCACGGTGACCGCGATCGATCCTGACCAGCTCAGCACCTGCCTGAAGGTGCTGTCTGAGGTGAGCGGGCTGCCGCCCGAGCATCCCGACGCCGTCGCTGTACGCCAGGCCACCGCGAAGATGTTCAAGGAGCTGAAGAAGGAGCGCAGGGCCGCCGCACGCGACCGGATTGCGGCCGCTGATCGCGCGGTCATCGCCGCGACCGCCACGGGTGCGCCGGGACGGATCGACGACGAGACGCAGGGTCTGCCGTTGGTGTCCACCGCAGTCGGCGCCTCGGCGGGCACGCTGCTGCGCTCACAGCACTGCTACATCTGCAAGAACCACTTCACGGTGGTCGACGCCTTCTACCACCAGCTGTGCCCCAACTGCGCCGCTTTCAACCGGGCCAAGCGCGACGCCCGCACCGACCTGACCGGTCGTACCGCGTTGCTCACTGGTGGCCGCGCCAAGATCGGCATGTACATCGCGCTGCGGCTGTTGCGCGACGGCGCGCACACCACGATCACCACCCGCTTCCCCAACGACGCGGTGCGGCGCTTCGCCGCGATGGAGGACAGCGCCGACTGGCGGCACCGGCTGCGGGTCGTGGGGATCGACCTGCGGGACCCGGCCCAGGTGGTCGCGCTGGCCGACGAGGTGGCCGCGCAAGGGCCGCTGGACATCCTGATCAACAATGCCGCGCAGACGGTGCGCCGCCCGCCGGGCTCGTACGCCGCGCTGGTGGAGGCCGAGCGCACCCCGCCGCCCGAGCTGGTGGACGTCATCACCTTCGACCATGTCAGTGACGCGCATCCGCACGCCCTGGCCGGCAGTCTCGGTGAGCACCCGGCCCCGCACGCCCTGACCGAGCTTGCGCTGCAAGCGCGTAGCGCATCGCCGGAGCGGATCGCCGCCGGCCTCGCGATCGACGCGGGCGGGTTGTTGCCGGATACCGCGTCGATCAACAGCTGGACCCAACGCGTGCACGAGGTCGATGCGATGGAGCTCCTCGAGGTGCAGTTGTGCAACCAGACGGCGCCGTTCATTCTGGTGAGCCGGCTGCGCCCGGCTATGGCCGCCTCGTCCGCCCGGCGCAAGTACGTGGTGAACGTGTCGGCGATGGAAGGCCAGTTCAGCCGCGGCTACAAGGGGCCCGGGCATCCGCACACCAACATGGCCAAGGCCGCGCTGAACATGCTGACCCGCACCAGTGCGGGCGAGATGCTGGAGCAGGACGGCATTCTCATGACCGCCGTCGACACCGGCTGGATCACTGACGAACGCCCGCATCCCACCAAGCTGCGGCTGGCCGAGGAAGGCTTCCACGCGCCGCTGGATCTGGTGGATGGTGCTGCGCGCGTGTATGACCCGATTGTGCGCGGGGAATTGGGCGAGGACCTCTACGGGTGCTTCTTGAAGGATTACGCGAAGAGTCCTTGGTAGGTCCGTGACGTTCGTGGGCTTCCAACTTGCCCACACCCGGTGAAGTGAGGCCCTACGCTGCGAATCATGTCGATCGACCGTGTTGGGCTCGTCGTCGGTGGTATCCGCCTGGCGTCGGGGGTATCGTTTCTGGTCGACCCGGCGCGGGCGAATCGGTTGTGGGGTGACCCCGAGAAGCCGACGGGATCCACGTGGTTGCTGCTGCACTCGATGGGTTACCGCGATGCGCTGATCGGTGGGCTGCTCGCGTCGGCGGCACTGCGTGGCCGGGACACCCGAGGCTGGTTCCTGGCCTCCGGTGGTGCGGATGCCGCAGATCTGTTGGGCGGCATGGGTGTTCATCACGAGATGCGGTCGTCGCAGAAGTACATCGGGCTCGGCGGCGCCGTCGTCGGGATCGGTGTCGGGTTGTGGGGTGCGACGCGGCGCCGGTCTGTTGCTGTGGGAGCTGCCGCTACGTCCTGACCCGAGCGAAGTTGAGGCGCCTGTTGTGGAGCAGATGGTCGTCATCTCTCGCGGACCTGCGAAGAGCGTGCCGTCGTGTCCGATGAGCCGCTCGGCGTATCGCCTCATAAAGCCGCACATCGGCGTGAGCACACGTCACTAGACGGGCGGACGTTCGGCCTCTGTTGCGGCGGGGTGCCGGTGCAATGCGTCGACGATCGCGTAGAACTCCGGGAACTCCTCACCCAGCGGGCCATAGCCGCCGAAACGATGCGCGCGTACGCAGAAGAACGCCCAACCACGCAGTAGATCAACGCCGGCCCATTCGGGGATTTCGTTGGTGCGGCGGTATTCGTCTTGGAGAGTTCGCATGAGATCACCAAGCAGACTCGGGTCACTCGCCAACCGCTCATAGCCGTTGTACTCATGCGCCCACTCGGCCAACGACTGCTCGCGGTGTTCGTCCATACCTGCAGACAATAATCACGCGCGCCGACGAATTCGACGGACGGCGGCAGCGTCGATCGTCTAGGCCGCCATCCGCGCCGCGGTGGCCGCGGCGATCTGGTTGAGGTGGTTGGTGGCGACCTGCACCGAGCTCTGGTGGGGGAGCGCGTCGACGTACTCGTAGGTGATGTGCGGCAGAGTCGGCGGGTTGGTCGCGTAGAAGGCGACGGCGCGGTCGATGGCCTCGACGAGTGCTGGGCCGCCCACGATCGGGTCGGTGACGAACGCCAGCACCTGCTGGGCGAGGCTGCCCTGGCCGGTGAGTCCGGCGATCAGCGCGACGGCGGCGTTGATGCTGATGCCGAGTTGGACGGCGGCCTTGTAGACGGCGGTGATGTCGCGGCCGGCCTGGTTGTTGGGGGTGGTGGTGTAGAGGTCGCCGGGGTTGGCGAAGTCCCACCAGGTGTCAATGCCATTGGCGTCCTTGGGGATTTGCGCGGCGGTCAGGTTGGTGACGGCGATGCCGCGGCCGCCGGGATCGGTGCCGCCGGGGAAGGTGTGGCCGGTCAGGCGCCAGGGGTTGCCGAAGGTGTAGCCGCCGATCAGGTTTGGCCGGGCCCACTGCAGACTGCCGGTCATGATCTCGGCGAGGACCCGGGAGGCGGCCTCGGCGCCCTGGCTGTAGCCGCCGAGGGCGAAGGTCTGCTTCGGGTAGTTGTTGATCCAGCCGATCGCGTTGGTGACCGCGATCCGCACCGATTCGGCGTAGCTGGGGGATAGCGGCGCGCCGGGCGGGATGGGGCCGAACGTCCAAGGGGCCTGGATGGGGACTTCGAAGACGAGGTCGGGGTCGGCAGCGTGGACGACGTCGGAGGGATAGCCGGTGCCGGGGGCGGCCCACGTGCCGGCAAAGGTAAGGACGGCGTGGCGGACGTGGTAAACGCCCGAGATGTTGGCGGCGATATCACTGAAAGTGGTCATCGCTCAGCTCATTTCGCGGTGGTGGGGAGTCCGTTTGCTTTGCGCCACTGGATGGCGAACTCCATGAGCTCGATGAGCACGTCGCCGCTGTCGCGGGTGATGCCGTCGCTGAAGGTGTGGACCCAGGCGATCTGCTCGGCGGTGGTCACCTGCTGTTCGAAGGCGTCGAAGGTGCCCTGGTAGTTCTGGCCGTTGTGGGTGGAGTTCCATGGGCCGCGGTTGGGGTCGTCGACGATGTCGCCGATGTTGCGGGGGTGGCGGGCCAGGACGCGGCGCCAGGGTTCGGGCATGCCGTTGGCGGTGACGCCGGAGATGTCGGTCTGGAGCGATTGTGCATCAGCCATGGTGGGGCCTCCTGATCGGTGTTGTGCCTTGTGACGAGAACCTTTGCGATACGCGTGGCTGACAGTCGCCGGGAATTGAACCCGGGATCTGTTGTGTCGCCTCGCGTATCGCCATTGCCCGCCTTATTTGACTAGGTCGTCCAATTTCCACATTAGGCCCGGATTGATAGGCCGTCGAACTTGTCGGTGGGTGGTGCGACGATGTGCGGCTCACTCAAATCAGGAGGAAGACATGAAGAAACTGTTGGTGGCTGCGATGACGGTCGGGGCGGCTGTTGCGTGGAGTCCGGTGGCCGCGGCCGAGCCGTCGTGGACGATGCCGAACCTGGTTGGGATGGATCTGCAGGGTGCTCAGGATGCGATCCAGTCGCTGACCCGGGGTGCGGTGTGGTTCAGCGGGTCGACGGACCTGACCGGGAAGGGCCGGGCGCAGATCATCGATCGCAACTGGCAGGTGTGTACGTCCACGCCGGCGGCGGGGGCGACGATCACGACGAGTACCGCGGTCAGGTTTGGGGTGGTGCGGGATACCGAGAAGTGTCCGTGAACGGGGTCTCGCGCACAGTGAGCGCATCTTCGCGAATAGCATGCGAGGAGAAGGTCGCTTGAGAGTTAGGGCAAATGTCGGCAAGACCGCCTGCATCGTCGGAGTTGGTTCGTGCACGCATGAGCCGGCAGCGGCGTAGCGCCACAAAGCCCGAGCTACTCGTGAGGCAGTTGCTGCACGCCCGCGGAATCCGCTACCGCGTGGATTCCGCTCCAGAACGTGATCTGAGGTGCAAGGCCGATATCGTTTGGCGCGGTTTGCATCTCGCAGTTTTTATCGACGGCTGTTTCTGGCACGGATGTCCCCACCACGCGACCAGGCCCAAAGCCAACGAAGAATGGTGGGCGCAGAAACTCGACGACAATGTGGAACGGGACCGCAGAACAGATGCGGAGCTGGCGGCTCGGGGCTGGACCGTGCTGCGATTCTGGGAGCACGAGGAGCCCGACGCAGTCGTCGCTGCCATCTGCACGACACTCGCGCAGTTGCGCGGCGGGCGGGCGGTTGACGGGAGCTAGTCCTGCGCAGCCGCCATACGGTCGTCGAGGTCCTTGATCCGACGGCCGAGGGGAACGGGACGTCCCTCGAACCACGGTGCATTGACCGTGCGGTCGAGCTCCTCGGCGTCGATCCGCATGTTCAATGCCTGAGCCAGGACATGTACCGCGAGGCGTGGGGGAATTGCATTCCCGATCTGTTGACCGACGTCGTTGCCCGACCACGGGAAGTCGGACGGAAATGTCTGTAGTCGTCCGGCCTCTTGATATGACAACCGGCTCTCCCCGCCGCCCGCAAGGCGGAGGCGATTGCGCATCACTTTGCCCGTCACCGTCGCTGCGGGTTCATGGGAGTGTCGTTGCCCGCGATTCTTCGGGTCGCCGCCGCTGCCGTAGTTGGAGACGACGGTGAAGCGGGTGCCCCGCCCCAGTGCCTGTTCCATCGATACCCACGGCAAACGTCCGAGTACCGCTTGGTCGGGCGCTCCTCGTCTGAATGCCTGATGGGTCGGCGAGGGCAGTGATACTTCATCGTCGCCAAACCTCGCGATGAGAATGGCCCGGCGACGGGTTTGTGGGACGCCGAACTCCTCCGTCCGGAGTACGCCGACATCGACCCCGTATCCGTGCTCCTTGAGAATTTCGCTGAAGGCTTGCCATATGGGCAGCACCGCGGGTACCTGTTCCAGCACTATCGCCTCATATGGCTTGCCGGCTTGCAAGGCGAGCAGGGCCCAGCGCATCGGTTCCAAGACCAGGCCCGTCCGATCGTCGGCGAACCCACCACTCGGGATGCCATCCCCGAGGTTTTCGGCCATGGCCTCGGCTTGCGCGATCAATTCGTTCAGTGCTTGCCTGCCGGAGCCGCTGCCCGCGACCGTGAATGTTTGGCATGGCGGTCCGCCGGTCAGGACGGTGCATTCCGGAAAGTCAGCGGGTCCGTAGTTTCGTACATCGCCTTGGCGAGTGTCGAGCCCGGCGGCCCTGCGCGTCGCGCAGGCGTTGGGGTCCCATTCGATGCCTGTGGTCGGGATGCCGAGCCACGTTGCTCCGACGTCGAGCCCGCCGGGACCCGCGAACAGGTCGACGATTTGTGGCAGCGGATCAACGAGAGCATCTTCCCCCGGCATGCCTGAGATGCTAGCCGGCGCGGGCCGGATCTCCTATCCGAGACTCTACGACCGTGTCGCACCAGGTGCCGGGGGCGTGCGCCCATAGCAAACACAAATATATGCCTGTCATCTGCAAATTTGTCGGCGGTGAGTGGTAGACATTTCAATGACGCGGACGTCAACCCGCAAACAGGGGTTTGTCGGGGGCTAGCAGTGGGGGTATGACCGTGGCAACGGGGGATTGGATCGGCCCTGATCCTGCTTTGGAAGGGTTGGTCAACCAGTTTCGAGACACGTGTATTCGCGTCTACAAAGAGGATCCCAACCGCGTCGAGGAAGACGCCGGCAAAGAGCGAGGAATCGCCGAGGGCGGGTATGGCCGGAAACAGATTCAGGAGCTCGTCCAGAACGCGGCGGACGCCCTTCAAGGCCTCGCAGGCCGCGTTCAGGTCTGCTTGACGAACGAGGCCCTCTACGTCGCGAACGAAGGCAGACCGTTCGAGGAGCTCGGTCTTCGTGCACTGCTCTACACGCACTTGTCGAACAAGACCGGCACCGAGATCGGTAGGTTCGGGCTCGGTTTCAAGTCGATCAGCGGGATCTCCGACAGTCCGCAGGTATTCAGCCGATCGGTGTCATTCCGGTTCAGCCGTGAGAAATCGGCGGAACAGCTGTCCGACGAGCTTGGATCCCAATACGAATTGAGCGCCGTTCCTGCGCTACGGCTGGCGTGGCTGCTCAACGCTACTGCCGAGTTCCGCGAGGATGCCATTCTGGGTGAGCTTGCTTCGTGGGCTACGACAGTCGTCAAGGTTCCACTGAAAGTTGGAGCGGCGAAACAGCTTTCGGATGAGATGGCAGAATTCGATGAGTCGTTCAGCCTGTTCGCCTCCCACGTGCGGATTCTCGACCTCGTAGACGACGTGGCCGACCGTCAGCGACATTTCAAGGCTGTGAAGAGCGGAAACCGTGTCACCCTCACCACAGAGGACGGTGATCGGGAGTGGTTGGTCGTATCGACGGACCACGAGCCTTCACTCAAGGCGTTGGAATCGGCGGGCCACGCAGCTCGGCGTGAATCGGTGACGGTGAGCTGGGCCCTGCCTCTGACGGGACGGGTCGAGTTGGGCCAGCTGTCGGCCTTCTTCCCTGTCAAGTCGGATCTGACCTTGAGTGGTCGGGTCAATGCGCCGTGGAAGTTGTCCGACGATCGCATCAACGTGATCGAGTGTCCGTTCAACTACGAAATCCTGACCGAGGTCTTGCCGCAGTTGGTTGTAACCGCCCGCAAGGATCTGATCGCGGGTGGTTCCTTCGCAAGGTACATCGACGTACTCCCCGCGCGGGGCAAAGAATCTCGCAGTTGGGCCGACAAGGTCTTGAACGAGCCAGTGTTCGAAGCCCTCCGAGCTTCTCGCTGCCTTCCAGACCTCGATGGTCAGCTGCGCGCCCCCAGTGCGCTGCAACGTGTTCCGGACGACGTCGTTGACTTCGCCGACGAGTGGCTCGAGGTAACGGGCAATCGGGGTGCCTGGGTACATCCCGAATGCACCAAGGGCAATGAGCGCAGGTCCAAGGTTGAACGTCTGCTCCAGGACGAGGGGCGGGCGACGACTGCGGGCAGGGTTCTCCATTGGCTGCAATCGGTTGTGGCCGAACCGAATTCAAGACAGTCGGCAGCTGCGATCAAATTGGCCGTAAAGCTGGTCGCCAAGGGAGGCAACACGGAGAAGGACGTCCGGGATGCTCGGATTGTCTTATTGGAGAACAAAAGTCTGGCGCAGCCCGTACGCGGGCGCTGCTTTCTGCGGTCCGATAACCGCCAGAACGGCACATCGTTTGTTGATGGCGCAGTGGCCGGCAGTGAGTCGACCGTAGACGCACTGAAGTACCTGGGCATCACCGCGTTCGAAGACGGCGGCGACATGTTGCAGCTGCTCACCGAATTGCGACACACCGGGAAGGTCGACTGGGGCGAGCTGTGGATCGCGATGCGTGGTTCGGGCGCGCAGATGGTGCACGAGGCCTTCGCCAGCGTGCTCGACGGCCACGCGGCGGAATTGGTTCGGGTCCGTGATGGCAACGGGCGGTGGGTTACTCCTCGCGGCCTGTACTGCCCGGGTGAGTGCCTGAAACAGCTCAAGGAGGACGGCACATTCCTGGTCGACGGTGATTACCACGCAGGTGACCATGAGATCTTGTATCTGCTGGGTGTGCGCTCCAGGCCGGCGCGATCGGCGGCACATGAAAAGTGGGTGACGCGATACCAAGGGGCGGTTCGGGACAACATCGGCGACCAGCTTGGACTGAGCGTCCAGGCTCGACAGAACATCGAGATCGAGTCCATCGGTTCAGTTCTCGGACCTCTGGAATGTCTGCCTGAACTCAGCGTCACGAACAAAGTCGGCCTGAGCCTCGCGGTCATCAGCGAAGTAGACGTTCCACGCGTCCGCGTCAGCCATCAAAGCGTCCCCAAAACAGCCTTGTATGTGGCGCCAGAGCTTTGGTGGGTTCGGCAGCACGGGATGCTACAGACGACGTTGGGTGCGATGCCGGTGTCCGAAGCCTTCGTTGCGCACGTCCCCGACGCGCCGGAGGGGCTTCTGCCTTGCGCGAACCAGGTTTCGCTCAGTTCTGATGCAGAGCGGGTGTTAGGTCTCAAACGAGCGATGGAAGAGCTGGACCCGGCGGGATTCAATTCGCTTTCACAGATTCATGTCAAACGCGACGATGTTTTGCGAGTGGGCCAGACCTACGCCTGGTGGTGCTGGACGCACAAGGATGCCGTCCCACCGGAACGAGTGTGGGTTCGCAGCGGCGGGCAATGGATTGAAGTCGATCGCAAGAGTGTCGCTGTCGTCCACACCCCGGAGATGTACGACGAACTCGGCGAGTTCGGCATCTCGTGCATCCTCGTCGATGGCATCGAGGACGTGCACACGCTGAGCGAAATTTGGGGTTGCCTCGAGGGACGCGACCTTCCCGTCACCTATTCGTACGACACGAGCGCGGAGCCTGAGCGGCTCCTTGATGTTTTCCCCGTGCTCGACACGCTCCCCGGCGCTGACGAACTCGAAGACATCGTGCTCCAGAAGTGCCCGTCGATCAGCAAGATGGCCGCAGTGCCTGGCCGGCCCGCGACGCACGTGCCCTGCCAAGCGGGTCGTGAGTCGAACACGGTCTTGGTGACAGGTGCCAGCGATAGGGAAATTCTGAAGCAAGCACTCGAATGCCTGCTGTACGACAACTCGGACCGCAAAGTCGATCTCCTGCTCAAAGATATGGAACAACGCCGGAACTCGGCGTATATCCGTGCAATCCGGAACGCATCGAACGATGCTGAACGACTTCTGATGTTCGCCGGCGAGGAGCGCCTGCGGACGCTGGTGCCGAAGGATGCACTCACCTATCTGGTCAACGATCGGTGGGTGGAACCTCATGGGCTCGAACTCGCCCACCTATGCGTAACCATGCTGGGCGTTCGTGCCCTGGAACGCGTATGCAAAGTTGATACGGCTGGACTTCCAGTTCCGCCTCCGTCGACATGGGCGGGATCATTCAACACGCGTGACTGGGTGAAACGTCTTGGGTTCGGCGAAGAGTGGGCAGGCCAGCGAGCCAGGCGGCGTAACAAGCCCACGGAATACATCGATGGTCCGACTCAGCTCGATGCGCTCCACGATTATCAGCGGGTGGTTTCGCAGCGCCTCTCCGACCTGCTACGAGGTGTCGGGCCCAAGCGAGGAATCGTTTCACTGCCGACCGGGGCAGGAAAGACACGGGTAGCTGTCCAGACGGTCATCGAGTCGATCCGCGATGGCAGTCTCGACGGCTCGGCGCGCGAGACAGTCTTCTCCGGGCCTATCTTGTGGTTGGCCGATGGTGAAGAACTCTGTGAGCAAGCGATCGACGCATGGTCATATCTATGGCGCGCTGTCGGTCGACAGGATACCCAACTGATCCTCAGCCGCTTCTGGTCGAACTACGAGATGGAAGAAGAACCTGCAGGCGTCCAGGTAGTGGTGGCGACGTGGCAGAAAATTCTTGCGCGTGCGGTCGACAACGATTCTTACGCGTGGTTGGCCGAGGCTCCGATCGTCATCGTCGACGAGGCGCACGGTGCGTATACCCCTTCCTACACAAGGATTTTCGAGTGGTTGGGTCGAGGCACTCGACAGCGGGACAAACCCCTCATCGGATTGACGGCCACACCATTTCGCGGGCGCAGAGAGAGTGCGGAAACGGAGCGCCTGCTGAATCGCTTCGATGACAACAGGTTGGACGAGGGTGTCTTCGGCGATGAACTCCCCCAGGTCAGATTGCAGCGCGACCGAGTTCTGGCTCGAGCCAGCCTGGAGATTCTCGATGGTGTGTCGGCTGATCTGTCGCAGGACGAGCTCGACTACTTCAGATCGAATGGCTGGCTGGCCAAGAGCGCGGAAATCCGCCTCGGCAGGAATGAAGACCGTACCCGGACGATCGTCAATTCGATCATGGGCAAGCCGGCGAACTGGCAGATCGTGGTTTTCGCTGCGTCGGTGGAAAACGCTCAGACTCTGGCCACCTTGCTCACGATCCAAGGCCGCCCGGCGGCGTCCATCGACCAGGACACCAGTCCTGAAGACCGACGAGTGGCCATCGAACGCTTCAAGTCGGGTGATCTCAAGGTCTTGACGAATTACGCAGTGCTATCGCAAGGCTTTGATGCGCCGAAGACCGACGCCGTCTACATTACCCGACCGACGAGCAGCGAGGTTCGCTATCTGCAGATGGTCGGGCGAGGGCTCCGCGGGCCGAAAAACGGTGGTACCGAGGAAGTTTTGATCGTGAACATGCTCGACAACATCGTCGAGTTCAGGGACAGCATCGAATACGAGAAGGTGAAGGACATCTTCGAATCGGAGCGTGACGAGGAGTCCGTCTGTGTCAGATGAAGGTCGACATAGCATTGAGCTGAACGACGAACAACTTGACGTCGTCGAAGCTGCACCAGACGCGCGGTTACTCGTGATGGCGGGGGCCGGGCAAGGCAAGACCGAGGTCGTCGTCAGCAGGATCAACAGCTTGGTCCGGGACGAGGGCCTGACGGCCTCCGATGAGATTCTGGTCCTCAGTTTTTCGCGTGCGGCGGTATCGGCTGTCCGGACCCGGCTGGACTTGAGGGACGCTGCCACGCCAAATGTTCGGACATTCGACTCGTTCGCGAGCGTCTTGCTGGTCGGAGCCGGCGTTCAACCCGATGGCAGTTTCAACGACCGCATTCGGCGTGCGACGCAGCTGCTGAAAGAGGCCGACGACGCGCCCGTCGAGGTCGAACTCCTGCGTCACGTCATCATCGACGAGGTTCAGGATCTGGTCGGAGACCGCGCCGATTTCGTGCTGGCGATTCTGAAGTGGCTCGACGACGACGCGGGTATCACCGCCCTCGGTGACCCGCTGCAGGGCGTATATGACTTCCAGCTGGACGAATCCCTCAGCAAGACTTCGGCAGAGGACGTCTTCAAGCAGCTGACCGACGTCTTCGCGTGTGAGGAGGTCGCGTTGGGCAAGAACTACCGGGCCAGGGGCAAGTACCCGAAGGAAGTGGTGGTCTTGGGCGACAAGCTCCGTGCCATCGCCGATAGCGACGATGCCGACGACCTGCTGGTGGACCTGGTCTACGAATTGCCCTACCGCGGTGAGATCGAGGAGTGGTACGACCTCGTCACCCCATCCGTCGGTAACAAGACGGCCGTGCTGTGCACGACCAATGCGGACGTCCTTCGCGTGTCGAGATTCCTCAACGAGAAATCGATCCCGCACGCTGTCCGCAGGCAAGCACAGGATTTCGGTGCCGCGCGGTGGATCGCAGGCGCGCTCGGCCCCTTGCCTGGTCCGAAGGAACGACGGTCCGAGGTCGAAGCTGCGCTCGAACGGTTACTTGCCGAACACGACGTGGACCAGAAGTGGAACGAACTCAAGTCCGCCGAAGGACGCACACGTGATTTCGACTCGCTGGACCTTCGCAGAATGAACAGCCTGATAAAGGCGCGAGCGCTGCCGCTTACACTCACCGAGCCCGACCACAGTTCGGTCATCGTGTCGACGATCCATCGCGCGAAAGGCCTCGAATTCGACTCTGTCTTTGTCGTCGAACCGAATTGGTTGCCGCCCGACGAGGACAGGTGGACGAGAGTGCGTCGTGAGTACGTGGCGTTGAGTCGAGCGCGCGACGAAATCTTCACCTGCAGGTTGCCGCAATCGAAATCGACGATCAAGGCCGACGACCGGCTGGGCCGGTTCAAGGAGGAGGTCAGGAGTAGGAAGAAGGGCGGTAAGCCATGGACGAGAGCATTCGAATTCCTCTATGGCGACGTTGAAACCGCATACCCCGCCGTCTCGCAAACCGTTGACGCGCAACGCATTCAACAGACGCTGCAATCACTCGATCAAGTCGGTGTGAAGGTTTATGCCGAGCTCGACGAGGCCGAGTCCACTACGGAATCGCCTTCCTACATGCTTGTCACGCAGGACCTGCAGCCATTGGGACGCACAAGTCCGGCGTTCAATCATGCCTTCCAGAAGACGTTCGGATGGTTGAAGAATCGCCCGACAGTCATCGAGGGACTCTCCTTGGTATCGGTGGAGACTGTTGCCGGTGACTATCGCGAGTCGGAGAAGGCCGGCCTCGGAAGCTCGGGCTTCTGGCTGGTGCCGCGAATAACAGGCCTTGCCCGTCCTGATCTGAACACAGCATAGGAGTTGCAGCCGCAATGGCGAATCTTGTTGAGCAGTACGGTTTTCGCGACGAAATCGTCGACGAACTGATCAAAGACCTGGTCGGGCCGGCGGAGGGCGCAGAAGAGGTCATCACAGACCTTCCGCTGGACAGGTACATCGCCGGAGTCCTCTGGCCGGCAGACGATCAGCTGCAGGAGGCGGCCGAGCCCGACAGTGGTGAGGCCGAGGAGAACGACTCCGAGGACAGTCCGATCTCGCAGGCTCTGATGCGGTACCCGACATCGATGGGGATTACGTTCTCCGTTGATCTGGAGCGGGCCACGTCGGTTCAAATCGCAATCACGGCAGCGAAATATGTTCCGTCAGGTACCAAGAGCAACGGCGATTCATCGGATCAGCGTTCGAGTCGGCGGAATCAGAAGGCGAAGCCGGACTCGTGGGTTCGCAACCAACAGGTCGTCGATCCGATCGACTGGGACGTCGCGACGCCGGGGGCGAAGAAGATCGATGTCGCGCCGGGCCTTCAGCTCTACGTGTACAGCCGGGTGCCGAAAGACGGCCGCGTCGCGGTGTCGGTAGCGTTGCGCAATACGCAGGTGCCCCCCAAAGGAGAACTCCGCGACGCATTCGCCTGGTTTCAGGTCGGGGTGGAAGTGCGGTCGACCGAGCATGCCATCGTGGACCGGACTTCGTACGGTGTGCTGGGTAACGACTCTGACTTGCGTTCGGCTGCATTGCTTTACCGCAACGCGCGAGTCTTCGCGATCGGTCACGGCTGTGCCGCGACATGGGACCGGGAAGGCACTTCGGCCCATGTCGGACGGGTGGCTTCGACGTTCGTCCCTCGGCAGGAAGTTTGGCGGGCGAAACCCGGTGGTGTCAGCGGTGATGTTGACCTTCGAATGTCGTTCCTGGCCAACGCCACCGATGAGGAGCTGGCGGCGAACCTTGGTCGACTCGTCACCGAGTATCGCGATTGGATCGACGGGCTGAGTGAGAGTGTTCAGATCGGCGAGGCGGACGTCGAGGATGGGCTCAAGCGTGTTGCCGAGGAACATGTCGTCCGTGCCCGGCGTGCGGCCGAACGCATGCAGAACGGTATCGACCTGATCGTCACCGATCCCGTTGCAGGACGCGCGTTTCGGCTCGCGAATGCTGCAATGCAGGTGCAGCGTGCCCGCCAGGACTGGGTGCGTGGCGGTGCAGTCGGAGCGGTGGGCGACGGCGCCAAGCAAGGCTGGAGGCCATTTCAGATCGCCTACATTCTGTTGAACCTACCGGGCCTCGCGGATGCAGATCATGAAGACCGCAACATCGCCGATCTTTTGTGGTTCCCGACCGGTGGTGGCAAGACGGAGGCCTACCTCGGACTGGTCGCCTTCACGATCATTCACCGCAGGCTCAAGGATCCCGACGCCCTCGGCGTGGCAGTGATCATGCGTTACACCCTGCGCCTGTTGACCATTCAGCAATTCGAACGCGCAACCATGCTGCTCTGTTCGCTCGAGCGATTACGGCAGCGCGAGAACGACCTCGGGGACCGTCCATTCTCGATCGGTCTCTGGGTCGGCCAAGGTGCCACGCCAAATACGTTGGTCGAGGCGCGGAAGTCGCTCAGGGACATCGCAGACGGCAAGGAGCTCAACGAGAAGAACCCGGTACAACTCACTCAGTGCCCCTGGTGCGGACAAGACCTGAACGAAAACCACTATTCCGTGACGAAGGGTACAGAAGAGAGGCTCAAAATCGCATGTGGGAACAGTTCATGTGACTTCCGCGACGGTCTGCCGGCGTACTTGGTGGACCAGGACATCTACCGGATCCGTCCCGAGCTGGTCCTGGGGACCGTCGACAAGTTTGCGCAGATGGCGTGGAACGAGAAGGTGCGAAACCTGTTCGCGCGAGATGGAATTGGAACACCACCGTCGCTGATCATCCAGGACGAACTGCACCTGATCTCCGGACCACTCGGCTCGATCGTCGGGTTGTACGAAGCCGCCATCGATGCCGCCTGCGGGCGGCTGACCTCCGAAGGTGTCAAGGGACGGCCGAAGGTCATCGCCTCGACGGCGACCATCCGCCGTGCCGATCGTCAGATCCTCGCGGTGTTCAACCGCCGCGCCGAGCAATTCCCGCCTCCTGGCATCGATCCCGATCAGTCGTTCTTCGCAGAACCTGCCTCGCGCGACGAAGAGGGCACGCGCGAGTACGTCGGGGTGATGGCGCCGGGAACCAGCCATGCCACGCTCATGGTTCGGGTCTACGCCGCGATACTGCAGGCCGCCCATGATCTGTCCGGGAGTCCCGAGACCAGGGATCCGTACTGGACGCTGCTGGGATACTTCAACAGCCTCCGCGTGCTCGGCAGTGCGAATCTTCAAGTGGAAGGCGACGTCCGAGACCGACTCCAACTCGTCGCCCGCCGCAAACAGGCTTCGCCGCGTGACCTCAGGCCACCGGTCGAACTGACCAGCCGCGTTCCGTCCGCGGAGATTCCGCGCACGCTCAAGAGTCTCGAGAAGGATGTCTCCTCGGGCTCGGCGAATGATGTGGTCCTGGCCACCAACATGATCTCGGTCGGCGTCGACATCGACAGGCTCGGGCTGATGGCGGTGATGGGTCAACCCCAGTCGAGTGCCGAGTACATCCAGGCCACCAGCCGTGTCGGACGCCGGTACCCCGGTTTGGTTGTCACGATATTCAACGCTGCCCGTTCACGTGACAGGTCGCATTACGAGAACTTCGTCCCATATCACCAGGCGCTGTACCGTGCGGTCGAAGCGACAAGTGCGACACCGTTCGCCGCTCGCGCACGTGATCGTGCACTGCATGGCGTGCTCGTGTCGCTCGCCCGGCTGATGGTGAATGACCTTGCGGCCAACGAGTCGGCCCACAAGGCCACCGTTCGGTACGACGAGATTACGCAGCTGGCCGAGTTTCTGGAGCAGCGCGCGCAGGACGTCACCGATCCGGAGGAAGCCGAGGACACCAAGAATCAGCTAGGAGAACTTCTCAAGGTGTGGGCCGAGGCTGCCGAATCTCGGCCGGACATGCAGTACCGGAACAGCCGCGATCATGACGATTCACTGCTCGTACCCTCCGATGTGGCGTTGACGGATGACGACATCGAATACTCCACCCGAGAGACGCCGTGGCCGACACCGCAGAGCATGCGGGATGTGGACGCCGAAAGCACGCTCTACCAAATACCCGCAAGGAAGGTGCCTCGATGAACACCCCAAAAGCTCGGCGTAGCCAGTTGCTGAGCACCTACGGCGTGGGGGGACTGTTCCCCTCTGAATCAACCAGTTTCATGATTGCTGGTCTCCACGAGTGGGACGTCGACAAGGCCGAACACATCGCCGAGCCGCGACTGGCCAGGGCGCTCGGCGTGACGGAGCTCAAGGCACCGCCGGCTGGCGGTAAGCGCGATGTGCCCGTCATTCGATACCCCTACACCCAGGTGTGTCCCAAATGCCGGCGCATCGGCGCGCTCTCACAGCTGTCCAAGGACAAGAACGAGGCCAAATGCAAGGTCGACAACGTCGACCTCAGCCCGTTTCGGTTGATGGGCGCCTGCCGAAACGGTCATGTGAGCGAGTTCCCGGTATTCCGGTGGCTGCACAAGGGACAGCAGGAACAGAGCGTCGGCGATGAGCACGTAATGAGGCTCAATGTGCTCGGACGGACGTCTTCTCTCGGTGACCTGGTATTGACGTGTACCTGCGGCGTAGAGAGCCGCAGCCTCGACGGGGCAATCGGTTCAGGATCACTCAATGACTTCGGCAAGTGCAGCGGACTGCGGCCTTGGCTAGGACTCGAAACGACCGAGGAGTGCGACCAGTACCCACGCGCAGTCCAGCGCGGTGCCTCGAACGTCTGGTTCCCAGCCGTGCGGTCCGCGATTTCCATACCCCCGTACTCGGAAGCCCTCGCGAAGTTCGTGGACAAGCACTGGGAGATGGTCAAGGACCCAGCCGCGGTGATCCCGCCCGTGCTGGCCGGTCTGGCTGCGATGTCCAAGGGGCGCTTCACCGCTGACCAGATCAACGGTGAGATCGAACGCCGTCGCGGCGAGGAAGAAGACGACGAAGAGATCTCGGAGGCCAAACTCCGCGCCGACGAGTACAAGGCGTTGGTCGAGGGACGTGACGACGAAGGAATCGACTCGGACTTCGTATGCCTCCGCCGCGACGTTCCTGACGGCTTCGAATCCCTGATCTCTGACGTGCGGAAGGTGACCAGGCTCCGCGAAGTGCGTGCGTTGCAGGGGTTTACCCGTCTCGACGGTGCTCCCGATCCATCCGGACCAGCGCAGAAGCTGTGCGCACTCGCCCCCACGCACCTGCATTGGTTGCCTGCGATCGAAGTAATCGGTGAGGGTGTGTTCCTCGCGTTCCGGCGTGAGGCACTCGAGGAGTGGGCCGGCGCTGACTTCGCGCAGAAGCGACTGCGGGCGCTGCAGAAGGCAGCCGACCGGGCAGCGTTGGAATACGGCCGTCCCCAGGCGCCTGTCGAGATCATCAAGGTGGCGATCCACACGCTGTCGCACGTCATCATCGACCAGTTGTCCCTCGACGCCGGCTACCCGGCGGCGGCGCTCCGTGAGCGGCTGTTCGTGAACGACAAGGTGGCCGGGCTGCTGGTCTATACCGCAAGCTCGGACTCGGCAGGAAGCCTCGGTGGGGTCGCCTCTATGGCGGAGGCCGAACACCTTGGGGCGGCGCTCCGCGAAGGGCTGCAACGTCTTTCGTGGTGTTCATCCGACCCAGTGTGTATCGAATCGGCGGGATCAGGTGCCGACGGACTGAATCTCGCGGCCTGCCATGCATGCGTCCTCGCGCCGGAGACATCATGCGAGATGAACAACTCGTTCTTGGACCGGGCGCTCTTGTTCGGTACTCACGACGAGGGTTGCGAGGAAGCGGGGTTGTTCAGTGAGCTCGTGGAGATGGCGCGCTGAATTGGGAGCGCGATCGGAGTCGGCCACCTGCAGAATTGATCGTTTGTCGGTGGCCCGTGCGATTCTGTACGGCTGGCTCGAAGGCGGCCTGCATCGGCTAACAGCCGCTTTGTGAGGAACCGAGGTGTGATCTAGATGCAGTGGCTAGTGTCACGGGAAGCGGAGCAAACGGAGAGGGTGGTTCGAACGGCTGGTCGGTGGGTGTGCGGTGCCTAGGTACAAGTTTCAGTGGTCGAACCTGCCTACAGAACTCCTCGACGAGCTGTGCCAAGCCTTGTTCGACCACTGCGACGGATTCGACCCCGCCGCCGTGCTGTACGACGCCTACGGCGCCCGCCCGAAGGGGAACTTCGTCGAAGAGGCCTGGGACACGCTTCGTGAAGGCTGGCTGCTTCACGATGGGGAGTCGCGTCACCGCGTCGTCTCGGAACTTCGAGCACTCCGCCATGAAGACGGGCAGCTGTGAACCCGCAAAGACCAAATGGCCTACCTACGTGGGCTGAGCAATGCGAAGAATCTGCGAGCCGTCGTCTTGCAGGCCTTCATCGACCGTGGCGAAGTCGAGGCAGAAGAGCCCGAGCCCCCCCGAGATCGAATCCAAACCACCCGCCGAGGTCAAACACCAACCACAGATCGTAAAACTGAAACCCCCAGCACCGCCGACCGGAGATGACGTGCAGACCGCCGCAGTAGACAAACCACAAGACCTCAACGTCGCCCCCGGCTCGATCGTGGTCATCCGCGATGAGGAGTGGCTGGTCACCTCGGCCGAGCAGGGATCCGACGGCTGGCTGGTCCGAGTGCGTGGACTCTCCGAGTTGGTCGCCGAGACCACTGCTGCGTTCTACTCCAGCCTCGACACGATCGAGGTGCAGGACCCCAAAGAGGCGAGAGTGGTGCCCGACGGGTCGTCCGGCTACCGCGATTCCCGGCTTTGGCTGGAAGCGCTGATCAGAAAGACACCAGTTCCGTACGGCGACCAAAATCTCACGGTCTCGACCCACATGCTCGCCGATGCCCTCGCCTATCAAAGAGCAGCTGTCACGAAAGCTCTTGATCCACAACATATTCGCCCACGAATCCTGATCGCTGACGCGGTCGGTCTGGGCAAGACCCTCGAGATCGGCATGGTCCTATCGGAGTTGGTGCGGCGGGGCCGCGGTGAACGCATCCTGATCGTCACGCCCAAGCACGTCCTTGAGCAGATGCAGCACGAGCTGTGGTGCCGCTTCGCGCTGCCGTTCGTCCGACTCGATTCGATTGGCATCCAGAAGGTCCGCCAGAAGCTCCCGGCGACCCGCAACCCGTTCACCTATTTCAAGCGGGCCATCATCTCCATCGACACGCTCAAGAGCCCCCGCTACAAGGCCCACCTGGAACGCCAGCAGTGGGACGCCGTGGTCATCGACGAGTCCCACAACCTCACCAATGCCGGCACCCAGAACAATGAGCTGGCCCGCGTCCTGGCACCGAACACCGAGGCGCTCATCCTCGCCTCCGCGACCCCGCACAACGGCAAGGAGGAATCCTTCGCCGAACTGCTGCGGCTGCTGGACCCGACGGTGGTGCACGCCGACGGCGGCTTCACCAAACGGGACGTCGAATCGCTGCTGATCCGTCGGCACCGGCACAGCCCGGACGTCGCGGCCGAGGTCGGCAGTGACTGGGCCGAACGCGCCGAGCCGGTGCACCTTCTCGTCAAACCGTCCGCGGCCGAGGATGCGGTCGCCGCGGAGCTGTCGCAGACCTGGCTGCACCCCGCGTCCGGCAGCTCTCCCTACTCCGGTGACACCAAGGCTCTGTTCCCGTGGACGCTGGCCAAGGCATTCCTGTCGTCGCCGGCCGCGCTGGCCGAGTCGATCAAGCAGCGCCGCGCCAAGCTCGATCAGGGCGATCCCAAGCAGCGGGCCGAACTCAAGGCCCTCAACACTCTTGACGAACTCAATGCGGCGGCCCTCGGCGAGCAGGCCGGCAAGTTCGCCGCATTGGTCAAGCGCCTCAAGCAGATTGGCGTCGGCAAGGGATCAGAGACGCGTGCTGTGGTGTTCGCCGAGCGGATCGCCACGCTGACCTGGCTGCGAAACAACTTGCCGGCGGCGCTCGGCCTGAAAGACGAGAACATCGCCATGCTGCACGGCGGGCTGTCCGACGTCGAGCAGCAAGAACTCGTCGACAGCTTCAAGCTGGAAACCTCACCCATCCGGGTGCTGGTGACCGGCGACGTCGCCTCCGAAGGCGTGAACTTGCATGCACAGTGCCATCACCTGATCCACTACGACATCCCGTGGAGCCTCATCCGCATCGAGCAGCGCAACGGCCGCATCGACCGCTACGGGCAGAAGCATCCGCCGGTGATTTCCTCGTTGATCCTCGAACCGTCCGACCCGGAGTTCTCTGGCGACCTGCGGGTGCTGTCGCGGCTGCTGGAACGGGAGAACCAGGCCCACGAGACACTCGGCGACGTGGCCTCGCTGATGGGCAAGCACAGCGTCACCGAGGAAGAGAACGTAATCCGCGATGTGCTCGCCAAGCGCGGCGAACTCGACGACGCGGTCCGTACTGCAGCCGAGGTCGCGGCCGGGGAGGACCTCGATGCGTTCTTCGCCGAATTCGACGCGGTCGAGGCGACCGCGACGCCGTTACCCGCATCGGCACGTCAAAGTCTGTACGCCGACGACCTGACCTTCCTCGACGAGGCACTGCACGCGGCATTCCACGACAAGCCTCACGCCGCCCCCGAGCAGGGCGGCATCGGCTGGACCGTTAGCGCACCGCATGGCATCGCCGAACTGTCCCCACCGCGCGACCTCCGGCAACGGTTGGCACAACTCCCGCAAAACTACCTACACCATGGCCGAGTGCTGGAGCGACTCAAACTCGCCACCAACCCGACGGTCGGCACCGCTCAGTTGCGCATCGCGCGAGAAGGCAAGGGCATCAACAACACCACCTGGCCTGAGGCGCACTTCCTGGGTCCGCTACACCCTGTACTGGACTGGGCCAGTGACCGCGCGCTGACGGCGCTGGGCCGCAACCAGGTGTTCGCGATCCGGGGCGACGTCGACGCCCCCACCGTGTTGCTCATGGGCACTTTGAGCAACAAACGGGGACAACTGATCTCGCGGGTGTTCTCCACCGCTGAGTTCCCCAACCCGGCCAAACCTGATTTCTGCATGGTCGAAGCCCTCGAAGACATCAGCTTTCTCACCACACAAACCGGCCTCAAACCCGGCGCGGCCAACCCGGGACCGATCGCCGAGCCCGAGCGCTATCAGGCACTGATCCCGATCGCCGTCGACCACGCCCGCCGCGAGATGCGCTGGGTGCTCGACGCACAGGAAGCAGCCACCACCGAACGCCTCGCACAGTGGCGCAAGCGAGCGCAGCGCTGGCACGACGATGCCGAACAACTCGAACTCTTTGGGGCGCAGCGCTCAAGGGTAAGCAAGCTCGGGCAGCGCATCAACGACGAGCAGCGCCTGGCCGACCTACTGGCCCCTACCCAGCAGCTGGTCCGCCCGCTACTGATCATCGTGCCCACCGACATCCCCGTCGCCGGAAAGGAACTCTGAGCCATGCCGTCCTACGATTCCATCGTCGTCGGCGAGGACTGGATCAGCGAGCACTACTTCACCACCGACTCGACCAAGGAGTCCTTCCAGGGCAAGGTGATCGAGCTGCGTAAGCAGTGGGACGCAGAAGCGGCCGAGGGGCGGGACACCGTACGACGGCGGCTGCTGGCCGCTGCCGGCGAACTGCAGACCGAGTTGGCGACCCTGGCCGAGAACCCGGACGGGACGCCCGCGGTGCACGCCGCGATTCGGGCCGTTCTCGGGTTTCCCGAGACGCTGGCTGACTACACCGGCGAGCGCGCCGGTACCGAGCTGCTGCTGCCCAACGCACGGCCGGCCGGTCTGACCAGCACGCTGCTGCTGCAGGCCCGCCCGGTCGAATCGGTCGACGACCTGCTCGACCCCGAAACCGGGCTGCTGCTCGACGCGGGGGAGGAGGACGGCAAGCCCATCGACTCGGTGACCAAGGCGGTGTCGGCCGCGTTCCGCGCCGATGATCCCCCTGCGTTCATCGTGGTGCAGGCCGGCCAGTGGGCGCTGCTGGCAGAAGCGCAGCGATGGGCCGAAGGACGGTACCTGGCCGTCGATCTGCTGGTGGTCACGGAACGCCGCGACGATAAGCGCGGCGGAGAACTCGACCGGGCCGCCGCGATCCTCGGGTGCCAGGCGCTGCTGCCCGACGCCGACGGAAACATCTGGTGGGCAGGTGTTCTCGACGATTCGGTCAAACACACCGTCGGGGTGTCCAAGGATCTGCGTGAAGGTATCCGACTGTCCATCGAGATCATCGCCAACGACGTGGTGGGCCGCCGCGCAGAGCGCGGCTGGTCACTGGACGAGATCGACGCCCAACAACTCGCCAAGCACTCGCTGCGATTCCTCTACCGCATCTTGTTCCTGCTCTACGCCGAGGCGTCCCCGGAGATGCGTGTCCTGCCATCGGGCGCCCCCGAATACGGCGAAGGGTACGGCCTGGACCGGCTGCGTGAGTTGACGCTGACCGAATTGGTGTCGCCCACCGCGAAATCCGGTACACACCTGTACGAATCGCTGGCCAAGCTGTTTAATCTTGTCGACGGCGGCCATCACCCACGCACTCCCGAGATTGGCGGCGGAACCGACGACCCGGCACCGGGTTTGGAGTTCAACGAGCTGCGCGCCGACCTATTCGCACCCGTTTCCACCGCACTGATCGACCAGGTCGGGCTCAGCAACGAGGCGACTCAGCGGGTTCTGCAGCACCTGCTGCTGTCCAAGGAATCCAAGGGCCGTAAGGGGGCCGACCGCGGGTTCATCTCGTACGCCGAGCTCGGTATCAACCAGCTCGGCGCGGTGTACGAGGGCCTGATGTCCTACACCGGTTTCTTCGCCGACGAAGACCTCTACGAGGTCGCCAAGAACGGCGACCCGGAGAAGGGGTCGTGGGTGGTGCCGGTGACCCGTGCCGATCACCTCTCGGAGTCAGATTTCGTGACGACGGAGGACGAAGCTACCGGCGAAAAGATTCCGGTGCTCCACCGTCAGGGCACCTTCGTGTTCCGGCTCGCCGGGCGTGAGCGGCAGCAGTCGGCCTCGTACTACACCCCCGAGGTGCTGACGAAATTCGTTGTCTCCCAGGCCCTCGAAGAATTGCTGGACCAGAATGGCGAGCGCACCACACCGGAACAGATTCTGCAGTTGACCATCTGCGAGCCCGCGCTCGGGTCGGGGGCGTTCGCGATCGAAGCGGTGCGCCAACTGGCCGCGGAATATCTCAAGCGTCAGCAGGAAGATCGCGGCGAGGTCATCGACGCCGACCGCTACCAGGTCGAGCTGCAGAAGGTGAAGGCGTATCTCGCGCTGCACCAGGTGTACGGGGTGGACCTGAATGCGACCGCGGTAGAACTCGCCGAGATTTCGCTTTGGCTCGACACCATGGTCGCCGGGTTGCAGGCCCCCTGGTTCGGGCTGCACCTGCGGCGAGGCAACTCACTGATCGGTGCCCGTCGAGCTGTCTACGCGCCCACATTGCTCGCCAAGAAGGCGTGGCTGAAGGAGGTGCCCAAGGATGTTCCGCTCGGAGACGAGATCGGTGCGGGCATCCACCACTTCCTGCTGCCGTCCGAGGGTTGGGGTGCGGTGATCGACACCCCCGAGGCCAAGACTTACGCCCCGGACAAACGGGAACAGTTACGGCTGTGGCGCAACGGCATTCGCGCCAATCCGAGCGCCGCGATCAAGAAACGTCTGGCCGCACTGGCGCTGCGGGTCGAGACCCTGTGGGAGCTGACCCTGCGTCGGCTGGTCATCGCCGAAACGGAGATCCGCCGAGACATTGGCCTGTGGGGGCTCGAGTCCGATGAGCCGTCGGGTGCTGCGGTAACCCGCGAGCAGATCGAGGCGGTGCTCCACGACGAAAACGGCGCCTATCGAAGGCTGCGTCGGGTGATGGACGCCTGGTGTGCTTTATGGTCCTGGCCGTTGACCGCCGACATCGAACCACCAGACTGGGATCAGTGGGTTGGTGGACTGGAGGCACTCCTCGGGATACCGCCCAAGGCTGGCAAGTTCGAGAAGCACGGGCAGATCAGCCTCGCCGGCGACCTGTCCTGGCAAGACCTAGATCTCGCCGAGGACAACGACCGCACTTTTGCCCAAGCGATTTCAATTGATAAGGCGCTCGAAGGCTTTCCGTGGATGACCGTCGCGGCGGACATCGCCGAGGCACAGGGCTTCTTCCACTGGGAACTAGACTTTGCGCCGGTGTTCGCCCGCGGAGGATTCGATCTGCAGGTGGGAAATCCGCCGTGGGTGCGTCCGGACTGGGACGAGGCCGGGGTATTAGCGGAGTTCGATCCGTGGTGGGCATTGGTCGACAAGCCGGCCGAAGCGATCAAAGCGCGCAAGCGACACGAGTCGCTTGCGCAGGAAGCTGCACTCGACGAGTTTCTGGACGAGCGGGCCGAACAGGCCGGGATCAAGCAGCATCTTGGTTCGGGAATTGACCGGCCATTGCTGGAGGGCCTGCAACCCGACCTGTACCGGTGCTTCATCGAACGGACGTGGAGGTCGATGGCGTCGAAAAGCATTGTGGGACTGATTCATCCGGAAAGTCACTTCACGGAACTACGCGCGCATCACCTACGTCGTCAGACCTATCGGCGGCTGCGGCGGCATTGGCAATTCCGCAACGAACTCAGACTTTTTGAGATCCAAAACACAAGACAGTATGGAGTACATATATACGGAACCGAGTCCAGAGTTCGGTTTCTGCAGGGTTCGTCTTTGTATCACCCCGACACTGTGGTTCGATCCTTTGGCCACGACGGATCAGGCTCGGCGCCCGGTGTTAAAGACGATGAGGACAGGTGGGATTTACGCCCGCATGCTGAACGAATCGTCGAAGTTGCCGGATCGCGGTTATCGACTTGGGCTGCCCTGATCGAAGACCCAGGCACAGAACCCGACGGGTCTCGCATGCTTTATCCGGTGAATCGAGCCAGTGCCGAGGTGCTCGATAAGATCGCGGCGGCGCCTCGGTTTGGCGACGAGGGATTCGAATGGACCCGTGGTTGGGAAGAGGACCGGGACCGCAAACTGGGGTTCTTCAAGTCCGCGTCGGCGGTTCCAGAAGACTGGGATCACGTCATACTTCAAGGACCGCACTTGACCGTCGCCACGCCACTCCATCAACAGCCCAATTCATCGATGCGGAGTAACAGAGACTACTCAGCCCTCGACCTTAATGCCATCGGTGAAGATTTCATTCCCCGCACTAACTATCAGATTTCGAAGCCGTACGACGAGTACATCGCCGCCTACCCGAAATGGCAGGGCGAGCCGAGTTCGAGCTACTTCCGCCTGGCATGGCGACGAATGGCGGACTCCGCAACGGTCCGAAGCATGCATCCAGCTGTGCTTCCCCCAGGCGCAACACATGTACACCTGATGTTATCGGCATCGACGTCAGACCGCCGGGACCTGGTCGTTGCGGCAGGGCACTGGGCGTCGTTGCCGCTCGACTTCTTTGCGAAGGTCATTGGAGCTGCGGATCTGACCAGGGGTGTGGTCTCGCGCTTTCCTCACATCCGCAATCACTTCCTCGAACCGCAGCTTTTGCTCCGAACTCTCCGCCTGAACTGCCTCGTCCGACCGTACGCCCCGCTCTGGGAGGGACTGTATGACGCAGCATGGCAGCGGGATTCATGGGTGCCGCACATCGGCGTGGACCACGCCAACCGCGGAGGGCTCGGTGCTGTCGGCCCGAAATGGGAGTGGGCGACCCCGCTACGTTGCGCTGCCGATCGTCGACAAGCTCTGGTGGAGATCGACGCAATCGTCGCAATCATGCTCGGCATCACCGCCGAGGAACTGCTGACGATCTATCGCACTCAGTTCCCCGTGCTGCAAAAGTACGAGCGGGAAGCGCTCTACGACACGAACGGCCGCCAACTGCCGGGCAAGCTCGCTTCGGAGTACCGCAAGAAGGGCGCGGTGAAGCCTGACGACCTAACGGTCGACGGCGGGACTTATGTCGAGCCCTTCGTCGGGGTTGATCGCGAGCGTGACATGGAGCTGGCGCACAAGTACTTCAGCGACATCGCAAGCGCAGGAGCGTGATGATGCGCGGAGTACACCCACCCGAGTTTGGCGTACTGGTCGAGGCCGTCGTCGCACTCGATCCGAAACTGCGAGAACGCCGTTGGGTCAGCCTCAGTCTGTGCATCGCAGATGCCGTGTGGAGCATCGGGGCACATTACGACAACGTCGTCGTGCCATTGGTGCGCAGGCTGGGCACGAGGTTCGGCGTCGAACAACCCACGATACCGATGACTGAGCCGCTCGACGCCGACCCGTTACCGCTCGCCGAACTGGCTGAGCTGAGCGTCGACGAATTGATTTCGCTCACCAACCGGCAGAACACATCCACCCGAGATGGGATCCGGAAGGCCCATGCCGTGCTTCGGCACATCCACGCGTTTCGATCACACGGTGTGGGGGATCTGGGTGATGCGATCGCGCTGTTCGGCGATGACGAGCGGTTCGCCGCCATGAACGCGGACTTGCGGAAGATCCCCGGAGAGGGAGCGCACGCGGTGCGGCGTGACTACCTGTGGATGCTCATCGGCCAGGACGATCTCATCAAGCCCGACCGCATGGTGCTGCGCTGGTTTCGCCGCCACGGAGTGACTGTCGATCCTGTCGGTGCGCGCGACCTCATTGCTGCACTCGTGCCGGCCGTCAGCGCCGGTCTGAAGCGCCCAGTTACAGCGTGGGAAATAGACCATGCGCTGTGGAACGCCGGGCGGGGGATGTAACCATGGGCGCGCTCCTCCCAACTCTCCAGGCGACTCACCTGCGTGAGGGCTTGACCGACTATCTGGCAACGACATTCGCGTTGACCGACCCGGATGCGCAGGCGGTGCTGACGGACTTCATCGCCGACTCTGAAAACGGGATGTTCAAGGGACCGTATGTGCGGCTCCGACTGCCATTCGCACCTGCGAGGGATGGCTGGAGTGACTATCTGGATTGGTGGCCATCCGAATTCACCCCGTACGGGCACCAATCGCGGGTATTCGAACGGCTCTCGACCAAGAACCGAGAACGGCCACAGCCCACCCTGGTCACTACCGGCACCGGGTCAGGAAAGACTGAGTCGTTCCTTTTCCCGATCCTTGATCATGTGTTGCGCGCCAAGAAGTCCGGTGTCACCGGGATGAAGGCGCTGATTCTCTACCCGATGAATGCGCTCGCCAACGATCAGGCCGAGCGACTGGCCAAGCTGATCTCCGGTGACCCGGCCCTCGGCGCGGTCACTGCGGGCATCTACACCGGTGAGCAGAGCGGCGGTGGTCGCACCCGAGTCTCGGCCGACGGCTTGATCACCGACCGATCCCTCATTCACGATTCGCCCCCCGACATCTTGCTCACCAACTACAAGATGCTCGACCACATGCTGCTGCGCCCCGACCGCGCCGGCATGTGGCAGCTGTCCGCCGAATCGCTGCAATACCTGGTGCTCGACGAATTCCACACATACGACGGGGCGCAGGGCACGGATGTCGCGATGCTGTTGCGTCGTCTCGGTCTCACCATCAAATCCCACTGGACTGCCGCGTCAAAGGTTTCAGACGACGATCGCGCCCGCCCGCTCGGCAAGATCACTCCCGTTGCCACTTCGGCGACCCTTGGTTCGCGCTCAGCCCCGACCGCCATGCTCGATTTCGCCTACACGGTGTTCGGTGAACCGTTCGGCGACGACGCGGTTATCGAAGAAACCCGCCTGACTCCCGGCGAATGGCGCAGGGCGCGGCTGGGCACCGGCGACTATGCCTGGCGGCCGATCGAACCGGCCTTGCCTGACGCGCTGGACCGGATCACGGCACTCGATCGGGTTGATGGCGACAACCATGCCGTCGCCACAGCGGTTTTCGCCGAGATCTTCGAGACGAAATCTCAATCTGTTCTCTTCGGGAAGCCCACCCAAGCGGAACTTTTTGAGCAGCCCGTCCAATCTGAGCTCTTTGAGAAGTCGGCACATATAGGTGTCTCAGCCACCGCGTCGGACCTGACCGCCGAGGAAATGCTTGATCAGCTCAAGCGACATCGGTTCATCCAGGCGGTGTTGGAGAACGCGGTCGACGCGGTGTCGCTGCCCGACCTCGCCGAGCAGGTGTTTCCAGCGGTGCCCGTCGATCGCGATGCCGCCCGTACCCGTGACACTCGGATTCGGTTCCTGGAGTATGTCATTGCGATGCTCTCGCACGTGCGTGCCGAGACCGGCCGCGCGGCCCTCGGGGTCGACGTGCACCTGTGGATCAGAGAACTCAGCCGCGTCGACCGCGCCGTCCGGGCCTCCGCGGAATACCGATGGGCCGACGACGGTGCATCCGCTGTCGACGAGCTGTATCTGCCGGCGGTGTACTGCCGGCACTGCGGTCGTTCGGGCTGGGGTGCACGGTTGGCGCCGACGGGAAGTGCCCTCGACGTCACCGACGAGGCGATCCGAGCCGACCACGCTGCCGGTGCTTCCCGGTTCCGTGCGCTGATCTCGGCACCCGCTGAAGCGCAGGTCGTTGGCGGCGTCCAAGGTCTGCGGTGGTTCCACCTCGACCAGCGCGAACTCCTCGACACGACACCGGACCCGCAGAGCCCTGCTGTTGTCGACGGACGGGTGCTGCCGGTGCTCACCCTGGTCGGGCCGGACGCCGACGAGCAATCCAAGAACGACGTCTGCCCGGCCTGCGGCGCCGGCGACGGCATCCGGTTCCTTGGCAGCGCGGTGGCTACCCAACTGTCGGTGACCTTGTCGAACCTGTTCGGCGACAAGCATCTCGACGCTGCCGAGAAGAAGGCGTTGATGTTCACCGACAGCGTGCAGGACGCTGCGCACCGTGCCGGATTCGTGCAGGCACGCTCGCACAGCCTGAGCCTGCGCACCGCGCTGCGCGGAGCGCTGGGTAACGCCGAACTCGATCTGGACGAGCTCGCCCGAGCTGTCATCGACCGCGCCGGCAACGATCCGATGCTGCGCTACCAACTGCTGCCCCCGGACATCGTGGATCGCGACGAGTTCGTCGCGTTCTGGAAGCCCGATGTACACCCGAATTCGCGACGGGCCGCGGAGAACAAGGCCAAGCGGCGGCTGCGGTTCGACGTCGATCTCGAATTCGGTTTGCAGTCCCGCACCGGCCGTACCCTCGAGCTCACCGGCAGCGTCGTTGCCGAGGTGTATCTCGGTGCAGCACACAAGGCGCCGATCATCGGGCGACGAGCGATCGACAAGGCCGGCCCGGCTCAGTTCCCTCTGATAGGAGTGTCTGATACGGCGCTGACCCACTGGGTGCGGGGGACCGTCGAACGGATCCGTACCCGCGGCGGCATCCACCACGACTGGTTGCGGCCCTACCTGGAGAAGAACGCCAACCGGTACCACGTCTGGGGTGGGCGACCACGGGGTCAGGGTATGCCCGCCTTCCCGAAAGGCCGTCCCGCTCCGGCATTCCCCGCACTTAGATCCGGAAGTGGTGCTCTGCCAGAGGGATTCGATGCGATCACTGCGCCGTCTTCCTGGTATGCGCAGTGGACATCGCGGTGCCTCGACGTTCGCCCCCACGACGGCACTTTCCTCGCCAAGGCACTGTTTGTCGAACTTGCCGAGCAGATGTTGCTGTCCACCATCACCTCCGAGACCGGTTCCACTGTCTACGGATTGACGTCGGCCACCGTCCAGGTCAGCGCTCCGACTTTGGAAGCGCTCGAAGGTGCCCGGCACTTGCTCACTTGTGACATCTGCCGAACCCCGATGCCGGGCAGCGCTACCACCGTCGACGACCTCGACGGTGCACCTTGCACGTTGATCCGCTGTCCGGGGCGGCTGCACCGAAGCGCGAAGACTGACAACTTCTACCGCCGGCTGTACGACTCGACCGAGATGAAACGCGTTGTTGCACGGGAACACACCGGCCTGCTGCCGACGAAGACCCGCCTCGAATACGAGACTGCCTTCAAACGCGGCGGCACAGACCCGCAAGCACCCAACGTGCTCGTCGCGACCCCGACGCTGGAGATGGGCATCGACATCGGTGACCTCTCCACCGTCATGCTCGGCTCGTTACCCCGATCGGTGTCGTCCTACCTGCAGCGTGTCGGGCGCGCCGGCCGGCTCACCGGAAACTCTTTGGTGCTGGCCTACGTTCGCGGCCGTGGCGAACATTTGCCCAAGTTGTTCGAGCCGCTGTCGGTGATTCAGGGGGATGTACGTCCGCCGGCAACGTTCCTCAACGCCGAGGAGATCCTGCAACGCCAGTACATTGCGCACATCGTCGATCAGTTCGCCCGTGACCCGCAGCTGGTGGCGCCCAAGGATGCACGATCGGTGCTCGGAGATAACGGGGCGGACAGCTGGCTGGCCCGGCTGATGGACACCGCCGCCAACGACGCCGACGCGTTGTTGGACCGCTTCCTGGCCCAGTTCGGGGAGCATCTCAGCCCCGACGCCGTCGACTCCTTGCGATCTTGGGCGAGTGCACCGCCGCAGGGCGATCCCAGTGGCCTTACGCAGCGCCTGATGGCCGCGGCCTACCAATGGCAACTTGATCTCAAAGAACTCACTGAACGGCAGGCGACCATCGAGGCGGATTTGCCCGAGTTCGAACGCCGTGCCACCTCCCCGGCCGCCACAGACGATGACCGTCGGGCCTTCAAGATCGCCAAGGGATCACGGAAACTGCTTGGCGCCCAGATCATCTCGCTGACCCGCGACTACTGGATCTCGGTGCTCGAACGGTACGGCGTGCTGCCCAACTACACACTGCTCGACGACGCGGTGACCCTCGATGTCGGCGTCACCTGGATCGACCCGGACAGCAACGACTACATGGGGGAGCAGCTCAGCTATCAGCGCGGCTCCCGTGTTGCACTCACCGAACTCGCGCCCGGCGCCACCTTCTACGCTCAAGGTCTCGCGGTCACCATCGACGCGGTCGACCTGGGCACCGGTGAATCCAACATCCACGCCTGGCAAGTCTGCCCGCAGTGCGGGTGGGTGCGCAGCAGCAGCGCGTCCGCGGGATCTGATCCCGTGTCGAGCTGCCCGCGCTGTCACAGCACGGGCATCGCCGACGTGAGTCAGCACCTACAGGTCGTCGAGATGACCCGCGTTTCGGCGGAAGTGCGCCGGGACGAGGCCACCATCAACGATCTGCGCGACAACCGCGCACAGGAACCGTTCACCGTGGTGACCGCCGCCGACGTCGACCCCACCCAGGTGGGGCGCACCTGGTTCCGTGCGAATTCATCGTTCGGTGCGGAATACCTGCGGCGCTTGGATATTCGCTGGATCAACCTCGGCGGACGGACATCCAAGGGCAAGACTCGGATGATCGCCGGGCAGGAATCGACCAGCGGCCTGTTCCGGGTCTGCGCGTCCTGTGGGCAACTCGACCGGGAAGCCGGGCGCAACAGTCGATACGAGCACCGCACCTGGTGTCGCCTACGCGGCTCGGCCGTGGAGGATGTCCGTGACATCGCCCTGGCGCGACGACTACGGACGCAGGGCGTGCTGCTGCATCTGCCGCCGCAGATGGAATACGACAACTTCGCCCACCCCAGTCTGGCTGCAGCAATCCTGCTCGGCCTGCGCGAGGTGATCGGCGGATCACCCGAACATCTCGACGTCGCCACCATCAGCGATGCGCTGTGGGCGCCCGACCGGCGCGCGCTGCTGATCCACGACACGGTTCCCGGCGGGACCGGCTACCTCGCCGAATTCGCCGACCACACCAAGGTTTTCGCTGTACTGGCCGCGGCCCGGCAGATTCTGCGGGAATGCCCGTGCCGAGATGAGGATCGGCTGGCCTGCCACCGCTGCCTGCTGCCGTTCACCGCGCCTTACGAGATGGACAAGGTGTCACGGCTGACCGCATTGAATTTGCTCGACGGCATCCTCGAGGTCGGCGCCCACGGCACGCCCGACCTGGATGCCTGGACCGCTGAGGTGACCGAGCAGGCACCGCCGAGCACACCGCTCAGCGACGAGTCGTTCCTGGAACGCGACTTCTACTGCTCGTTCGTCGAGCGGCTCAAGCTGATGGGTGCAGCCGTCGTGGAGAAGCCTGGAACCTATGGCCCGTCGGCCACCATCACGCTGCAGGGCAGCAAGGCGCGGAAATGGTCACTGCGACCGCAGGTTTCGCTGGATTTCGTGAGACCCGACTTTGTGTTGCAGACCGCCGACCCGGACATCCCACGGATCGCGATCTTCGCTGACGGACGCGCATTTCACGCGGGGACCGGAGACCGCAACCGCGTCGCCGACGACGCCGACAAGCGTCGGGACTTGCGGGCCGCGGGCTATCTGGTGTGGTCGTTCGGACATGAGGATCTGCAGCGGTTCAAATCTGGGGAGTCGATCGAGCCGGCTTGGTTCGATCAAAAGGCGACTAGCTTCGTCACCAGCCGGTTCCATGTTCAACCGGGTTTGGTTCGGCTGCAAGCCAAAGACCCGGTATCGCAACTGCTGGAGTTCATGGTTACTCCCGACAAAGAGGCTTGGGAACACTTCAGCAAGTGGATGCCGTATCTATTCGTCCGCAGCGACAACCGGGTTAAGTCTGATTCCGACGACGTCGCCGCAGCGGCATTTGCGGCAATGGACGGCTCGGCATCTTTCGAAGCAGTCGGATCCGATACTTGCTGGACATACTCCGACGGAGGCGTCACCGTCACAGCGGGCGTGCGCACCACGTCCGATCCGCCGCGGGCCGTGCTCGCCGTCGATGACCGAGACGAGCGGTTGGACGACCTGGGCGGGAAGGGATGGAAGGAATGGCTGCGGCTGTCGAACTGGCTGGGAATCAGCGACCCCGGCCGCGTCACCACTCGTACCCTGCTGACATCGGCTCCGGTTCAAGTGGCTGCAGGTACCGCAGAGTCCAAGCTATCCGCGGAATGGCAACTTTTGCTCGGCGAGACGGTGTCGGATGCGGAACGCAATCTGATCCGGGCTTTGGCGGCTGCGGGTGCGGCCGCGCCCGAGCTGGGTTATGAGACGACCGATGGTGAAGTACTGGACATCGCCTGGGCCGGTGGGCGAGTGGCCGTGGTGTTCGACGAAGGTGGACCGGTTGACGGGTGGACGCTGTGCTCACCTGATGTCGATGAAATTGTGGAGGCGTTGAAAGTGAACGGGGTGGTCTAGTGGCGAATCTGGTTATCGCATCGAACAGCAAGGGCATGTCCAAGCTCGACGGTTCGATCAAGAACAAGGTGTACGACTTCTTCGAGAAGCTGGCCGCCGACGACACTCAGCCCTCGCTGCACATCGAACCGCTTCATGTGGCGTCCGATCCCCGGGTGCGGACCGGCCGCGTCGACCTGCACTATCGCGCCGTGCTGTTCCGCGTGGACGACAAGTCCAGCGGGCCGACCTACATCTACATGGGTACCTGGGGCCACGACGACGCGATCAAACTCGCGGAGCGGGCGACCCTTCGGGTCAACCCCATCAACGGCACTCTCGAGGGCTTGATCGGAGACTCTGCGCCTGCCGAGCCCGTTCAGGCCGCGACTGTCGCTGAACCGGTTTCGAAGCCTGCGTTGTCTTATCTCGCCGGAGTGGGCTACAAGCTCACCGACCTAACAGAGGGACTGGGCATCAACCCGGTGCTCGCAGCCAAAGTCATGGAAGCGCCGGATGAATCGGCGCTGTTGGAAGCTGCGGCGGACGGGCTCGAATGGGAAGGGAGCGCACTTCTCGAACTCGCGACCGGCATGGCGATCGAGACGATTCGCGAGAACCACGGGTTCTCTAAAGAACCCGTGGACACCTCACTGGACGAAGATCAGCAGATCATCGCCGCTCTGGAACGGCCGGCCTCGAAGATGCAATTTGCATTCATCGAGGACAACGAAGAACTACGTCGAGTCATCGAAGGCGGCGACTTTGCCGCGTGGCGTACGTTCCTGCATCCCGAACAGCGCAAGTACGTTGACACGGATTTCACTGGCGCATTCCGGCTTTCGGGCGGCGCAGGTACTGGTAAGACTGTGGTCGCGATCCATAGGGCGCGTCGGCTGGCCCGCGACAATGCGGATGCCAGGATCATTCTGACCACGTACAACACTGCGCTGGCGGAAGGACTCAAAGCCGACCTCAAGGCGCTGGACCCGGACATCCGGATCGCCGAGAAGCCCGGAGATCTCGGCGTCTACGTCGGTGGCATCGATGCGCTCGGTAGTGGCGTCCTGCGTCGAGCCGGATCTGCCGTTGTGCCGGCATGCGAGAGATTGTTCGGTCGTGGCATCGAGTTCGGTTCCAAGAGAACATCTTCGGATTCGGTGTGGCGGGAAGTTGTACAGACCGTCGACTCTGGGCTCGATGCGAAACTGGCCACGCCGGCATTTCTCGATAGCGAGTACGTGTCGGTGGTTTTGGCCAACCGCATCACCACGCGTGAGGACTACGCCAAGGTCGCGCGGCCCGGTCGGGGAGTGCGGCTCAGCCGTCCGCAGCGGTTGGCTGTTTGGAAACTGGTAGATGCGTTTCGGCGTCAGAGCCAGATGGATGAAAGCATCAGCTTCCCGGAAGTCCTTGCCTTGGCGTCCGAGGCATTGCGCGTCCGTGCGGAGCGTGACGGCACGTATCTGGCCGACCACGTCATCGTCGACGAGGCGCAGGACCTGCATGCCACACACTGGGCATTGCTGCGGGCATTGGTGGCCGAAGGACCTAACGACCTGTTCATCGCCGAGGATTCGCACCAGCGGATTTACGGAAGCCCGGTTGTCTTGAGTCGCTTCGGGATCAAGATCGTCGGCCGATCCCGCCGCCTGACGTTGAACTACCGGACGACTGCGCAGAACCTGCATTTCGCAGTGAGTGTTCTGTCCGGTGCGGAGTACCGGGATCTCGAACAGGGCGAGGAGTCGACCAGCGGCTACCGTTCTGCGAGGAACGGTCCTCAACCCGAGTTGATTTCGTGTCCCGACTTGGCTGCCGAGCTAGAGGCGGTGGCGACGAAGGTAAAGACTTGGCTGGCTGAGGATGGTGTGGAGCCTCAGAGCATCGCCGTGCTCACCCGCAGCCAGGACGAACGTGACCGCTTCGTTCGCGGGCTCGGAGAGCGTGGTGTTACCGCACGCGCTGTCGACAAGAACGCTCCGACACCCGGCCAACCACTCGTGATGACGATGCACCGGGCAAAGGGGATGGAATTCTCCAGGGTTGTCCTCGCCGGCGCCGACGAGAAGCACGTGCCGTCACCGGCGACCCTACGCAACGTGCCCGATGAAGAACGCGCGGAAGCGCTGCTCCGGGAGCGTTCACTGCTGTATGTCGCGAGCAGCCGAGCGCGAGATGCATTGGTGGTCACATGGAGCGGGAAGAAATCGGCATTGTTGGGACACGCGTAGGTTTTGACAGTGGACCTTGGTACCCGCCGAATGGGGTAGAGCGCTAATCGACAGTACGAACTCCACGAGGGCGGCACTCAACGGAGACCTCAAATCCCTTGCGTTGCACGATGACCGCAACCCGTCGGTTTGCCACATCGCGGCGAAGGGCCCGCATCAGGTCGTTCTGGGTCGAGACCTTTCGGTCTCCGACGGCGAGGATGATGTCTCCGCATTCGAGTGGTCCTGCCGCGTTGGCTTTCACCGCGGTGACGACCAGGCCATGCCCATCTGCTGCGCCGTCGATGGTGCGCCGTGTGACGGAGACGCCCAGGGATGCACGTTCCACAGCTCCATAGGTGATGAGTTCGTGAACGACTTCGGCGACGATGTCAGCGGGGACTGCAAAGCCGATGCCGTCGGCGCCGTCAACGACTGCGGTATTGACACCAATGACCAGTCCGTCGGCATTGACCAATGGACCACCCGAGTTGCCTGGGTTGATCGCTGCGTCGGTCTGAATCACGTCGAAGATGGTCTGCCGGTCTCCCGTCGGGAGGCTCCTCTTCAATCCGCTGACGATACCGATGCTGATGCTTTCCGGTAACTCGCCCAGGGGGCTGCCGAAAGCAAAGCAGAGCTCGCCCAACCTGGCACCACGTGTGCAAATCTGCAGCGGAACAACATCTTGCGGGTCGATGCGTAACACCGCGAGATCGGTCAGCGGATCGCGTCCGATCGTCAAAGCCTGCATTGGTCGACTGCCTGGAAACTGTGCCTCGATGGGATCGGCTAGGTCGGCGACGACATGATTGTTGGTGACAAGGTGCTCGTTGTCATAAAGCCAGGCCGAACCACTCGCCACTTCGAACTTGTCGGTCTGACCCCGGACGATGGCAGTCGAGCGGACAACTCTTTCGGCAAATGATGCGGCTTCATCGCTGAACTGCCGCAGGAACCCGCCGACATGTTCAGACATCGAACTCGTCGTCATCGTCATCGGCCATGGTCTTCCCGCCGAACCGCTTTTGTAGCAGGGTGTCGTAGTGGTCTGCGCGATCGGCCACGAGATCGAGTGTCGCCATCAGTTGGTCGGGGGACAGTTCGCCGAAGATGTAGATATCGGCCTGCAGGATGATCCGCGTGTCATCGGGATCAACGATCGCCTTGGCCAAGGGCGTTTGTCTGTTGATCTCATTGACCGCTTCGTACACTTCGGGCCGCATCGGAAAGTCTCCGATAAGCGGCGCGAAGATCTCGATGCGGGCTGGTTCGTCTTCGCTTTCGGGGACTGCGTGCACGAAGACCACTGCGCTACCGCAACTGATTGGGATGTCGCCATCATCGTCGCGCTCGACCTTGTCGAGCTTGAGTTCACGCTTGAGTGTGGCTACGAGCCATTGGTCCAGGTCGCCGGAGGATGTGCCGCCGTCATCACCGAAGATCGTGTCAAAGAAACCCATCTATCGATCCCTCTTGTGATCCACGTTTCCGTCGACTGGCCGTTCGACTTTGTCGGCTTGGCTCTTTTCGGTCAGATACTCACCCAGCCGGATCAACCCCTGACCGGCCGCACTCACTGCTTTCAACGCTGAATCGCCGGCAGCATCGAGCACAGCGGCAGCCGCGTCGAGAACACCCGGAACCTCGACAGCCTCCCATTCCTCGACTTGGTGGCGGCGCGCCTCAGCAAAGTGGTCAAGCTCATCGCGAAGAACTGAGCGTTGCTTGGCCAGCTCGCGGACCGACAAGAACCGGAACCCCTCGATCGCTTCAGGCTTCGCAAAGTGATCGAGGAGGTTCCTTGCAGTGCGGTAGATTTCGCCGTCTGCGGCTAGCTGGTGGGCGAGAAGCTCTCGCGCATCATCGAGTACTCGTTGGAGATGCTCCGGTTGGCTGGCTTCGACGCGGGCAATACGCAGCCGCTGCCATTGATATAGAGATTGCTCGGCGACGATGAGCAAGCTGAGGGTCTCACCTAAGTGGTTGTCTTCGACAGCATTTCGCAGTTTCTCTGCTCGCGCTTGTACCGGAAGTTCAGAGTCGAAGGTTGCCAACAGTCGACTGACGTAATTACGCAGTTGCTCGACGGTAACGCTCAGGGTGGGGCCAAGGCCGGCCAGCGAATCCCAGTCCGCGTCGGGCAGCGATCCGTGCTTTTCCAAGAAATCTGCTGCGCGGTTGATCGAAAGGTGACTTCCGAGCACATCGCCGGCGCGCGAAGCCTGGGCAAGTTGAAGCAGCGAATCAACCTTGCCCTCAACGCGGCGCACCGCCTGCTCGACCTCTGCGATGGCGGACTTGAGCGCAACTTGAACGGCGACCATCTGCACCGCCATCAGCTGTGGCGGCGCGATTGGTGCCGGCCGCCATTGGAGCTGTTGGAGAAAAAGACCGTCCGGGCCGCGCGTCATCATGCGGAAGAAGCCCTCAGTGCCCGGGATCCAGTTGCCGATCCGCAGGGCGTTGACGCTTTCCGGATGCAATTGCACGTACTTGCCCGCGTCCGCCAGGAACGCGGCGGCGCCAGCAGCGAGGCCCGCGGCGTTGCCAAGGGAAGATTTATCGATGCCGACGACTCGCATTGTCTTGCCGGCAACGACGCGCAGCCGGGACAAATAGGCCTCGATCGCCTCGGGGTCACCGCCGACCAATAGGCCATCGGCATGGAGTGAGACCTCAACCTCATCGTTGATTGCGCGCGCAGGAGGGCGCGCGTGTCCGGCTTCTGACATATCCAACCCCTAGCTTCGTGGTCGCAGAGAGTGTATGTCTGGGCTGCGACATCCTGGGAGTGTCCTGTGGACTGAACGAGTGCTAGGCCCCGTCCGAGCCAGCGCCTGCCAGTCGTTCATCGAGGAACCTGGATGCCGCTTCGCTAGATATTTCAACCTTCGATCCGTTCGCATCATGCAGCATCCAGTGCTCCTTGCTCCGCTCGAATACCGCTGTGTGGTGTGCGTCGGTGCCGATGAGCATCCGACGGGTCAGCAGGAGACGGCCATGTTGTCGAGCCTCGCTACGTGTAGGCGGCCGCAACGCGATGCACGCCGGGCAGAAACCGGGACTGGCCCCATCTACGCAGCGCTTGCAGATCGCGGTTTGGCAGCCAGTGCAGGCAATCATGCCGTCGATGCAAGCGGAACACGTTCTGCCGCCGCAGTAAATGCACGGTGGGCAGTCAACTCCAAAATGCCCTTCGCGGTCAACGACGCCAGAATCGAGCAAGTTGCCCGTGCTGTTGGCTGTTCGGCGGGCGTCAGTTTGGCCGGCCGCGAGTTTGCGTTCGTAGCGCCACTGATGGCCGCTCTCCACCGTGACCAGTTGTTCGAATTGAGCGCCGATTGACAACACCGATTTTGGCGAGATCGGTGACATGTCACGGCGTAGTGCTGCATAGAGATCGGCCGGGAGGACTCGGAGCTCCGGTGCCTTGACTGCAGCATCGGGCATCCAAGCCTCGAGTGCCTCGGCGGTGACGTCTGGGTGAGCCGGCGACCGGTTGCTCAGGACGCCGGTTGGCAGCACCGTTGTATCGGATTGGACGGCGTTGATGACGTTGGATCGCTGCACCTTCCTGGGGTCCGTGAACACCCCGACAGTGTCGGCGTCGTCCAACCCCATCCACCGGGCAAGCATCGTTGCGGCCGGCGCGCTGTCGGATGGATTGATCGCATACCACTCAACGGATTTGGCGGTTCGGATGCCGAGCGCAATCAACGATGCGAGTTCGACGATCGCGGCCTCGACATCTTTGGTCTTCGCGTGGACGTGCATTGTGGGCGTCGGATCCCATGCCGCGGCGACCCAGTCGGGTAGGTCGTCAGCCTCAGCCCATGGTGCAACAGAACGTGTTTCGCCGTTTGGTTCGACGATCAGCTCGTAGATGCCGTCGGCGGTTATCGCACGGTCGTACCCGGACTGTTCCCATCGGACGACCATGGCTGCTGGGTTCGGATTTGGCATGGTGGTGAGGACTGGCCGAAGAGACGGCGGCGACGTGGTGACGGGGTCCGGCGTCCGTCCGAGTGCTGGAAAATCATTGCTTGCCAGCTCGATGAGATCAGCTTCGGATGTGTCGAATTCCGCCGCTAGTTGAGTGTTTGACGAGACGCCTGCAGCTGACCAGCTGTGACGGTATTTGCGTTCCCTTTGAAGGCTGACGTGAGGCTCGGTGATCACTGCTTCGGTGATGTGCGCGTTGAACACAGGTACAACTTGCTTCTTGAGTGAGCGGGAAGCTGCCAACCGGAGCCGGTACGAACGATCAACCTGGTTGCGGTCGAACGCAACCCAGCGGGCGATAGCACCGTTGCGGACAATGGCCTGCTCGTAGGCTTGGCCGCGATTCAGCAGAACAACGTGCGCGTCGTTGTCAGAACCGACGAGCACGCTGGCGCCATGCAGCGCGAGCTCATCCGGGAGAGCACTGATTTGCGTATCGCTAGCGGTGACGAGTTTGCTACAGGCTGGGCAGGTGTCACCTGTCCGGCAGGAAACACACATTGCGCGAGTGCACATCGAACAGGGGACGACCTGCGGGTCACGACCACAGTCTGTGCAGGCATGGTCTCCGCACAATTCGCATTTGGCCTGCCGCACTAGATGGTTGGCGGTCAAGCATCTTTGGCACACTGACGTCGCGCAGCCGGGGCAAGTGAGTGCTGCCATGTGGTCGACCTCGTCGCATGCGCGACACGCCCACGATTGACACGCGCTGCAGAGCTCTGCAGAACCTGCTGCATAGAAATGGCCATCGCGGCATACACCGAAGTCGGTTTCACGAAAACCGATATCGTCGAGCTTGGGAGGCAGCGGTTCACCGTCAAATATCTTGTACGCGTGCGTCGCGCTTCCATGGCCGTGCCAGGCCTCGCGGATCTCCAGTCCGTTGCAAGCGGCGGTGGTGAACGATCGCGACGCCCGACTCAGCAATGCGCGACCGAGTCCGACGGGCAGCGCATTGATGCTGGGTGCGGCGGATTGATTGCTACGGATCCCAAGTGCCTCAATGGAAGCGGCGTCCAATGGCACTAGATCGTCATCGGAGTTGAGCTCGACGATGTCGGCGATCTGCCGAATTGTTCGGTCTACAAGTCCACATTCGGTCGGTGTAGGGAACGGCGCGATGATCGACAGGATTTCATGCGTGCGCTTACCAAGACGGCCGCCCGGTGTGCCGAGGGACTGTAGGTACTCGAAACACCCGAGCTGTTCCTCGATGGAGTGCTGGTCGGGGCACGCACTCCACCGTTCGGGCGCAATCGATTTCGACGGGATGGACGCTTCGATCAATACGGCCTCGTTCCTGCGCTCAAGCGAAACCGTCACGCCGCCGAGCTGTGCCGAGGCCAGCATGGGGTCGCTGGTTTGAGGCTCATGCCATTGAAGTCGCACTGCACGTGAATCGTTCACATGTAGCGTTCCGTCATCGGCAACAACCGACGATTCTTCGACGAGCTGATCCGCTTCCAGGTAGATGTCGGTGAACTCGGACCGGCGGGTGAGCAGAATTGTCGGAGGAGTTGCCGGGGGAACGTAGTCCCGGAGCGTTCTCAGCAGCTCGCGGGCTCGAAACTCACTCTCGGCCTGTACTGCAACTGGTGCGGCATCGGGTAAGTCGGGCGCAGCTGACTGATCGATGATCGCCGTTGAGGTTGGGTTCACCGTCAGTTCGACCTTCACTGCGACATCTGTATGCAATCGGGCACGCATCTTGTCTGAATCAGTCGGGCGTGCCGTGAGATCGCGCAGGGCCAAACCGCTGTCGAGTGGAAGCCCATTGTGGTGCGCGTACGAGCGCACCCGTTGGCGGCCAGGGTCCTCGAGGTCGTCATCGCTCACGAGAATCTGTGACAACCCACTTGACCGGACCAACTTGGCAACTCGCGCCCCAACCAACAGCCTGCTGCCACGATTGAGGCGCCAAGCTACTGCGAATTCGCCGTCGTGTTCTGGTGCGCGTTCAGGTGACGCGCACGTGAGGCACAACCCACCGGACTTTCGTCTGCATGCACCACACGCAGACAGACCGCACAAAGGGCAATCAGCAAAGACGGCATCGTCGCCGCACGCACCGCAGACGATGTGGTTGCACGATTCGCACATAGTGGTTTCAGCGTCGTCGGCCCAGTGTGCCGCTGAGCACATTGCCAAAACTTGCATGGGTTTCGATGAAGCTTCGCTGTTGATGGGCACCGGCTCCGGGAGTCCCCATTCGTAGACCAGACGCTGCTCTGCGGCATTGGGTCCCGACCAGACTTCCTCCACAACCCAGTCGTCTTCGTCTAGCGTTAGCGCCAAAAGCTTTGCCCGGGCACGTATATCAGGTCGCCGGGTAAGCCTGCGTTCTTCTGAACGGAGTGCACTCCGGAGTCGTGTTCGGTCTTCGATCGGGGCTTCCTCGATCTGGGCTGTGTAACCCTTCACGATGCGAGTGAGTTCACGTCTCTGGTCTTCCTCGACCTGCGTGGCCCGGTCACTGCGAAGCGTTTCGAGTTGGCTCGCAGCTTCCTTCTCGAAGTTGGCAATCACTTTCGATGGCACATCGAATGCGGCGGGCAGTGTTTCCCCGTCCTGCAACGGACGACGCGGTAGCCGTTGTGCGTTGTGGCCGTTCACGTCCGCGGTGATGAGGTGTTCGGTGGTCTCCGCCTCGCCGATGGTGGTACGGAAGGTTGCCTTGCCGCTCCACGAGCCGGAAGGAATCAGTCGCCGGCGGACGAGCGTCAATGAAGAAGCGTGCTTGTACGGGCTGGGTCCGATGTCTTCGGGGATGACAGGGACTGTCGCATGCATATCCCCCCGCATACGCAACAGGCCAAGCAGCTCGTCGAATACAGGGGACCCCACTGCGCAGAGCTCGGCATCGGGATGTTGTTCCAGCCCAATGCGATCGAATGCCAGATGCATGACGGTCCGACCGCCGAGTTCTTCGTTTAACTCCTCACTGAACTGGGCGGTGAGGAAGGCGCCTTCGCCCTCGCCGGTGTCATGGAGCAACTTTGCATCCAGCGCCGCCAGAACTTTGCGTGCCCAGGCTTGTACTCGTCGCTGGCGTATCCGGGCGCGCTCGCTGACTTCGGGTGCCAGATCGTTGCTGCCGGCTTTCGTGAGGTCTTTGCGGTGCTCAAACGCCGAAGCCATCCAGTTGCTGAGGCCGCTGTCTGTTGCAATGAGTGTGGACGCCCGGTCGCGTGCCTGGGAGAGCTCTGTGCCCAGCTGCGCGAGCAGTCCTTGCATTTTCGAGTCGCTTTCGGCGAAAAGCGCTTCCATGACACGTGTTTCGAAGGATGCGGATTTGGAGTCGTCGAGCTCGCCGAGGATTGTGGTGACTTGACCGAACAGTAGCTCGAACATTCGGAGCTTCAAGGCCAGCAGCTGATAGACACTCTCATCGATCGTTCCTCGGGCATAGAGGTTCGCTACGAAGACCTCGTCCTTCGGCTGCGTCAGACGGTCGACACGGCCGATGCGCTGTTCGATCCGCATCGGGTTCCACGGCAGGTCATAGTTGAGCACGCAGTTGCAGAACTGTAGGTTCTGGCCCTCGGCACCTGCATCGGTCGAGATCATGATCGGTGCCTCGCCCGACCTGAATGCGGCGATGGTCTTGGCTCGCTCGGTAGGTGACATCGATCCGTGGAACGAACGCGCTTGCAGCCCTTCGGCATCCATCCGGCGCAACAGCCCGGTGACCGTATCAGTGTGCTGGGTGAAGATCAGTACGCGTCCGTGCTCGCGAACCCAATCGCGAGTGATGTCCAGCGCCCTGTTCTCGCGGGCCGACCCCTCTATGTCCATGGCCAGATGACCGACCTCGTTGAGGACCGAACGCACACGAGGATTCGGATGCCGTTCGGCCATGCGCATCGCTGTGGTGCCCATCGAGAATGGGCTGGCGGTCAGCCGCAATGCCAAGCTACGGCGGCGCATGGTGTCGCCGGGGTCGACCATGACGTTGCGAAGCAGCTCGGTGCTCAGCGCATACAGCTCGCGTTCACGCGGACCCAGGTCGACGGGAACATCGACTGCGCGCCGTTGCACTCTGTCTACTCCAGCTTGAGCGCGCGTTGTGCGGATCATCGCGCTGCTGATCAATCGGCGTAGTGCTGCCGGGTCATTCGGTGTGCGAGGATCGGACGACTTCATGAACTGGTGCTTGAAGTCGTACACCGATGTGAATGTGCCCGGCCGCAGCAACTCGACGAGACGATAGAGCTCAAGCAGGTCATTCTGAACTGGCGTTGCGGTCAAGAAGAACGCATACCGGCACGCGGTCGTCAGCGCGGTGATCAACTCGCGAGTTTTCTTGGCATTCTTCCCGGCTGCCCGGTGCGCCTCATCGACGATGACTATGTCCCAAGGCTTTTTGGTCAGTTTGTCGAGGGCCCGAGTGCCCAGATTGAGGGTGAGAATCAGCTTGTCCTGTTTCTCGACTTCCCGGCTGTTGAGCGCGATGTCAAATGTCAAGTCGAATTTGTGGCTCATCTCTTCGCGCCACTGTTCGCGCAGGGGAGCGGGGCAGAGGATGAGGACACGCTTCGCCAGCCCGCGCAGAGTCAGTTCTTTGATCGCCAGGCCGGCCTCTATCGTCTTGCCGAGACCGACCTCGTCGGCGAGGACGGCGCGTCCCCTGAGGCGTGACAACGCGTGGCGGGCAACGGCCTCTTGGTGGGGCATGCGATCGACATTCGCCACGTCGACGGCGAGAAGCTCGTCGAAATCGTCCAGAGTGGCGAGTTCTTCACCTTGAAGGCGAAGCTCGACGATCTCCAGCGGATCGAACCCTGCCGCCTTGAGCTGTTCTCCCAGAAGTTCGCGGGCTTCGGTGAGGAAACCTATGGACTGGTTCGGGCCAGATGTCCAATCGTATTCCTTGTCAGCGTGGAACTGCCGGTCGACGGTGCGCTTGCGGCTGGCTTTCGAGGTGTTCTTGGTGGTGGTGACCCGCGGTCTGACGATGCTCGGCGGCTTGGTGGTGGAGAATTCAGTACCTCGGGGCAGAAGTGTCAGCCGATACACCTGGTCGACCATCCGGAGGCGTAGCAGACCACCTTCCTGACCCCAGTCCTGGAGTCTCTCCGCGAGCATGTCACCGTCGAGCTTTTGGCTCCGCCCGCTCCACTGTGCATGGAATTGTTCGCCTTCGAGTTCGAGCGTGACCGTGGTGCTGTGTCGTGGCAGGTTCAGCGCGGTCACCTCGAGGTCGGTGAGGACGAGCTCGCCGGCTTCGAGCAGCTGCAGGGTGATTCGCTTCTCAATCATCGTTCTTCACCGATATTCCGAGTGTTTGGGCGCCGGCTGGGGTAAGTACCAGCGATTGATACGGCGTGCGCGAGTCCTCGCGCTGGACAGACCTGCGTTCGATGAGACCACCTCGAAGGAGCTTGTCGACCGAGTCGTCCCAACGTTTCTGTCCGTTCCGGACGTGGCGGAGTGTGCCGAACTGGGGGCAGCTGAGTACACCCACGCCAAGTGGCCGTCCCGCACCGAGGGAATCCCTGCCGAGCACCGCTGCACACAGGCTGGATTCGCCATAGAAGCCTCTGCGGTATGCAGATGACCAGGCCACTGCCTGCAGCACGGTGAGCTCAGCGTTGACGAGGAGCTCGGGGTCCGCGACCAGATGGTCGGGCAACGACGCCCACGGGGCCTCGTCGCCGCTGCAGTGATCGCACGCCACGATGTTCCGGCTGCTGCAGTCTCCGACGGTATCCCCGAAATGGCGTCCGACGATGACGCGGCGGCAGCCGGACTGCGCGGTGGTGTAATCGATGACCGCTTGCAATCGGTGCTGCTGCCAGTGTTTCCACCGCGCCGATTCCCGCTCCAGTGCTTGCGCCGACGCGTGGGTCGAGAGCAGTCGTACCCGGCGAAGTTTGCGCGAGCTGGAGAAAGTGATCAGGCGGTCGAGTGACCAGGCGATCAGCTGTTGCTCGAGCGCGTCCGGCTCGTACCCATGCTTGTCCTCGAGCTGCTGGAAGTCGAGCTGGAGACGGACATTTGGGCGTGCCCGAAACTTCTTGTAGAACAACTCGCGAAAGGTCCTGCGCTCGGTCTCGTCGTCGGGTTGTCGTGCGCCGACGTCGACGGTGCCCCTCGCAGAACAGTCGAGACCGAGCTCGAGGGCGCCCACGCGCTCGAGCCGAGCGAGGTGGACGTTGATCTCGTCGTCCTCCATCTGGAGTCGGTCAGCGAGCTCATCGATATCGAATACTTTGCTGTCACCGCGATCGGGGCATTCCCACAACGCCGCCAGCAGGCGTTGTGTGACCGCCGCATCGGCTTTCGACTCGTGGGTATTGATGGGGCGATTCCTCCGACGGAGATCGTTCTCGGTGTACAGCAGCAGGCACTCGCCGGTGATCTTCGAAGATCGCGCTGCTCGGCCGGCTTCCTGTGCGTATCCGTCGAGTGAGTCGGGCAGGTCATAGTGGGCAACCCAACCGATGTTCGGTTTGTTGATACCCATACCGAATGCCTTGGTGGCAACGATGATTCGGGTGGTATCCGAATCGAAATCCTCTTGGACGGCATCGCGTTGTTCGGGAACCATACCGGCGTGGTAGGGCCGTGCGGCGTGGCCGGCCCGACGCAACATGGCCGCGATCTCCTCGGCCAACGAGCGTTTCGAGACGTAAACAATGCCTGGAGCGTCGCCAGACCAGGTGACGAACCTCAACAGTTCTCGAACGCGCTCTCGCTCGTTGACACATTCGATCACCCGGAAGCGCAGGTTCGGGCGATCACTGGGTTCACGCACCATCGCCGGATTCTGCATGTCCATGGCCCCGACGATGTCGGATGCGACCTCGGGTGTGGCAGTTGCTGTCAGGCCCGCCCGCGATGGACGGGTATCGAAACTGGCGACCGATGTGGGTACCTGACGGAACTCCGGGCGGAAGTCATGCCCCCACACCGAGACGCAGTGCGCCTCGTCGACGACGACACCGTTCAGCTGTTGGTGTCCCAATGCCTGACGCAGCACCGGATCTCGGGCAAGCCGTTCCGGCGAGACGTACAGCAGCCGAACCTTTCCGTTGGCGGTGTCGCGAAGAATTTCGTTCTGTACGACGCGTGATGTCGTTCCGGTGATGCCCTTAACGGGTCGAATGCCGCGGCGTCCACGTAGATCGTTCACCTGATCTTTGATCAGCGCGATCAGCGGGGAGACGACGACGGTTGCCCGCGCCTGCGGGGCAAGCAATGCCGGCAGCTGGAAGCACAGGGATTTGCCAAACCCGGTGGGCAGCACTGCCAGTACGTCGCGGCCCTCGGCGATGGCTCGCATGACTTCGAGCTGCTTCGGATGCAGATCGGTTATCCCGAATAGCTTTTCGGCGGCTTCAATGAATTTTGGGGTGGGATCCTCGCCGTCGACGAGTCGCAGTTCCTCCAGCAGTCGGGTCACATCATCACGACCGAAAGCGACCGCTGTTGACAGGTCGGGCGCGGTACCGGTGACGAACTCGATAGCGGTAGTCCACGCATCGTCGCGGTCTGTGGCCTCGTGTCGGGTAGGCCCAGGCAGTGATCCGAGTAGAACCCGTTGGGCTTGAGTCGGTGAGTGCAGCCGCCGGTCGCATACCAGGGCGACACCCTTATCGGTTTCCGAACGGATCAGCCTGCCGAAGCCTTGCGCGAATTGGATTGCCGTCATCGGCAAGATGTAGTCGAGGAACGGATCACCACCCCGCTCAGAGATCGCGCGCTGGCGCGCGGATACCAACGGGTCGCCGGGGTGCGGGTATGGCGGTTTCTCGATGAACAAGTAGGACAGCGTCTCACCGGGCGCGTCGAATCCCTCCCAATAGGACCTCAACCCGTACAGCACCGTTCCCGGTTCGGTTTTGAACCGATGTGCAATCTGCGCGCGGCCCTCTTCTCCTTGCACGAGCAGCTCGACCCCGCGTTCGGCCAGCTCGTCGGCCTTGGTCCGCACCCCGTCGACGACAGCCTCCATTCGTGACCGAGCAGCGAACAGGCTGAGTGCCTTTCCTCCGGACAGCGAAAGGAAGCCGGCCTGATCGGCAGCCATTTCCTCGCAGAATTCGCGTTCGTTGACGGGAATGGGAATCGGCAAATGGTTGGTGAGGATGACTTTCGACTGCGCCTTGTAGTCGAACGGAGACCGCAGTGTCAGTCCGCGGAAGCAGTCATCGTCATCTTCGGGATCAGGGCTGACTTGGATGCCCAATCGCGAGGCAATGTAGTCGAAGCGACGTTCGACGGTCAGAGTTGCCGAGCACAACACAGTCGAATGCGTGCGATCGACAACCTCCTGCTTGAACTCAGGAAAGATATGGATCGGCAGGCGTTCGAAAGTCCACGCCGCTGCATCATCTTCGTCGGCGGAAAGCTGATAGACCCATAAATGGCTATCGGGAAGCGTGCTTACTGCATCGAGCAGATCAATTGCGTTCTCGAGGCGTTCGGCGTATCCGTGAAGTCGCTGCCGTGCAGACTTCACTCCGTTGATCTCGGTGAGAGAACTCATCAGGGAACCAACCGCTTTTGCAAGCTGAATCAACGCATACCGCACGGAGGAAGCGGATTGTCTGAGCGCCCGGTACTCGGGCCTGTTGTTGACCACGCCGGACTGAAGGACTGCTGCGTCGGACTTGCCCGCGTACTCATGCAGATAGGTATCGATCGCGTCGGCAAATTCCCCGGCGGCAGCGCGGATTTGACTGCAGGCCGCGGCGGCGCTGTCGAGAGCGTCTTGGACAACTGAACTTCCACCGGCTCTGGATCGGATGCCGCGTGTGAGTCGAGAACGACGCGACAGCACGTTGACGAGTATTTCGAGTTCGATGGCATCGATGCGCTCTGTCCAGGCAGCTGTCAACGAATCTTCGAGCGCGTGGGCTTCATCGAATATGAGGTCGGCTCGGCGGTCTTCGAGTACGCCACCCGGGGTATGCCCACCTTGTTGCTTGATCTTGACCCAGCTGGCAATGAGTGCGTGATTGACCAACAGCACCCCGGGCGACGTATCCAGGTCTTTGACCTGCTGCATCAGCGGGCACACAGAGGCCCACGCACACGATGTGCGGTCACAACCCGCCGCGTTGGTCCTTAGCCGGGCTCGTGTTCGCGCATAGCGTGTGTCGCGGGATCGGATGACATTGTCGGATACGTCATCCCATGCGCCCGTGGGCGATTTCGCGAGGGTACGAATCGCAACAGCCGCCGCAAACCCGGAGATGTCCTTGTCGTCCAGGGCATCTTCGAGTTCGCGTGCGCACACATAATTTCCCACGCCTTGGATTTGCCGAAATGGGGCGGAGAGGAGGTTTTCTTCCTGGAGTCGTCGCGCCTCATCGCGCAGCTGGCCTTGCAGCGCCCTGGTAGCGGTCGCAATTACGACTGGTTGCCGAGGTCGTGACGCGCGCCCAAGCGATGGGAGCAGATAGGCGAGTGACTTCCCCGTACCAGTCGGCGCTTCGACAGCGAGCCGGCCACCCGTGTCGAGCACCTGGGATACGGCGTGGGCCATTTCCTGCTGCGATGGTCGAGGCCTTAGGTCACGTTTCTGGCGGAGGACGGGGAAAAGGTCACGAGTGGCCGACCACGCGTCGGTCGTCGATGGGCCCGTCCGGATCAACAGCGGATCGGATGGACGGGTCAGCGTCGACATGTCCGGTGGGATCTGCAGCTGGGGTAGCAACAGCGCAAGAGGGTGGCTCTGGGTCTCGAGCATACCGATCGCCAGCGGCCAGCTTGGTTCATCCATGTCAACCTCGGCGAGCATCTGCCGCAGAACTGCGGCAGTCGCCATGGCGTCGGAGAGCGCACGATGAGGTTCGTCGTTGTCAAGGCTGTAGCGCTGAGTCAGATCAGCCAGCCCCCTGTTTGGCATTGCGACGTCAACAAGGAGCGACAAATGCAAGGTGTCAGCAGCTTGCGGGAATGGTGGGCTCTCGAGGCCGGCGGCTTTCGCAGCGTGCCGGATGAATGGCAGATCGAAGGCGACGAGGTTGTGGCCGACAATCAGATCGACGTCCTGCAACGCGGCGGTCAGCGCGGCCAGGGCGTCAGGAAAGGGCGTTGCCGAGTTCGATTCGCCGTCGGGCGTTGCGACCACCAGGTTGGCCAACACTCCGCCGTCGAGCCGGACGATTGCGATCTCGGTGATGTAGTCGTTCGACTGGTTCAGGCCTGTGGTCTCGATGTCGAGCACCGCGACGCGACTCGGCGGCACACGCGCCGGACTGGGGACGTACCAGTTGCCTTCTTCTTCGCGTGGAAGCTCGGCCGGTTCGGTGTCGCTGTCTGTTTCAGCAATTGCAATTCCGATCAGCCCGTCGGCGGTGACACAGAACCGCCTCGGAAACCGATCAGGCAATTGTTGAAGCCGTTCGAGTGGCTGTTTGAAGCCTTCTCTGCTCAGTCGGTCCCTGAGGTCGTCGGCAACGAGCGGTCCAAGCCGAGAGAGAAGCCGTTGCGCTGCTTCGACGGCGGGAGGCAGCGGGCGATCTGCCGCGCTCATTGGCTGATCTTGCATCCAACGATCAGCGCAATGCGCCGAATCGCGAACCCGTTGTGCATGCCCACCCTGACCACCCCGTTGAAAGCCTAAACCTGCACGCGTCAATATTTGCGTGGTTTGCCGAACGATACTCACAGCTACCGACAAGACAGGTTCGGGGTAGTGCATATCCAAGCCCCGGCCTCAGCGGCGGCGGTCGTTCCGTTGACGGCGCAACGGGACCTGGCCGACAGCTGAATGGGTCGCTCCCAACAGCTGCAGGAGCTTCCCGACGGTGTCCAACGTAATCGCGATTCCTAACAAGATGGGTGACCAAGCTCGTAGGGCCTACCCGCGACATCGATGTACAACACGGCGATCACCTTCGTTGACGCCGCAGTCCGGTTTGCTCGAATCAGAAATGCAGCCGGCGGCAGTGGTGCGCCGAGGTGGACCATCGGGCACAGATCATGAGGTGCGTCAGAAATGCGGTCGGCGTTGATGGTGAGGGGCTGTTCGACGCTGTGACACATCGAAATGTTGCTTGGTGATGTCCGGGGGCGACAACGGTTCCGCAGACAGCGTTCCGTCTGGAAGCCAACAGACTCGCTTGGTCAGGCGTCCGTCGCACACGGGGAAGACCAGTGACGTGGAGATCCTCAGCCCAAATCTATGGGATTCCGCATGGTCATGGTTCGGGTATACGGTGACGCCACCTGCGAGGCCCAAACCAGTCTTGGGACGAGTGCCAACCAAGGAGTCAATATGCCTTACGACAGCGGCGGCGGATTCGTGTCCATGCAAGGTGCACTCGACGCATGGGGGTCTGCTGCACGAATAGGTGACATCTGAGTTGGCTTGCCCAGCATGGGCGGGCTGGAAGGATGTCCCCATGGCAA
>NZ_JBJIAO010000027.1:0-67820 GCF_045310825.1 Mycobacterium sp. SMC-21
CGGCCGACAACCCGGCCACCCCGACCGGAACGGAGGTCGCCTGAAAAACACCAATCCACAGGTATTGACAATTACTCCGGCACCTCGGCCTGACCGCGGAGCTGGCGGGCCTGGCGTTGCGGCGCGGACATCTGAGCGCCGGAGTAATTCTCGATGCGCACGGTCGCCGCACCGACCAGGATGACGTCGGCCTGCTGGCGCATATAGCCGAACAGTGCCCGGTCCCCAGGACCGGCCAGGCCGCCGGCGCGGCCGTCGTCGGTGGCGCCGCCGTCCAGGCTGGAGATCATGTTGGCCCGCACCCACGGCCGGTCCAGCTCCGCGGGGTAGCTGTAGAACGGCGCCAGCAGCGTGTCGTCGCCGGTCTCCGGGTCGGCCGGGAAGGCAGCGCCTACCGCGCTGAGCTCTGTGAGCTGCGTCGCAGCGTCGGGATCGGACACGTGAATCATTGCAACACGCCGCTATGGTGCGTAAATGCCTGGGGCCAGCGAAGTCGCGCACCTGACCGATCGTCATCCGACCGTCACGCCGGAAAGACTGATCGCCGAACTGGTCCCGCCGCCCACGTTCGCCGACGTCAGCTACGACTCCTACCGGCCCGATCCGAACGAGCCGTCGCAGGCCGCCGCGGTGGTCTCGGCGCGCAAGTTCTGCGAGGACGCGGTCCGCCAGCGGGCCGGCAAGAAGAAGCTGTTCGGCAAGCGTGAAGCACTGCCCGGGGTCGGCATGTACCTCGACGGCGGCTTCGGTGTCGGCAAGACCCACCTCCTGGCCTCGACGTACTACACGCTGGCCGGCGCGAACGCGGGCCCCGCCGCGTTTGCCACGTTCGGTGAGCTGACGCAGCTGGCCGGCGTCTTCGGCTTCACCGAGTGCATCGACCTGCTGTCCGACTATGTGGTGGTCTGCATCGATGAGTTCGAGCTCGACGATCCCGGCAACACCACGCTGATCTCCCGGCTGCTCTCGGCGCTCGTCGAGCGCGGCGTCTCGATTGCGGCGACGTCGAACACGCTGCCCGAACAGCTCGGTGAGGGCCGCTTCGCCGCGCAGGACTTCCTGCGCGAGATCAACACGCTGTCGAGCATTTTCACCACCGTGCGGGTCGAGGGCCCCGACTACCGGCAGCGTGCGCTGCCGTCGGCCCCGGTGCCGCCGTCGGAGGAGCAGGTCCGGTCCTGGGCCGTCGGCGTCGACGACGCCACGCTCGACGAGTTCGACGCGCTGTGCGCGCACCTGGCGACCATGCACCCGTCGCGCTATCACGCGTTGATCGAAGGTGTGCAGCAGGTTTTCATCACCGGCGTGCACGTGGTCTACGACCAGTCCGTCGCGCTGCGGCTGGTGTCGCTCATCGACCGGCTGTACGACGCGGGCATTCCGGTCGTGGCGTCGGGGGAGAAGATGAACACCGTCTTCAGCGACGAGATGCTGGCCGGCGGCTTCCGCAAGAAGTATCTGCGGGCCACGTCCCGCCTGCTCGCGCTGACCCACGAGGGCACTCAGCTGCACGCCTGAGGTCTACAGCGGCCGCACCAACACGTAGTCGCTCTCGGTCCGGGCGCCGAGCTCGAACGTCTTGGTGCCGGTGACCTCGAACCCGTGCTTGCGGTAAAAGCGTTGGGCGCGTTCGTTTTCCTGATTGACGCCGAGCCACACGCAGCGGGCGCCGTGCTCCCGGGCATAGGCGACCGACGCATCCATGAGCGTCGCCGCGACGTCGCCGCCGTGGGCGTCGGGCAGCACGTAGCACTTGGACAATTCGACGGCCGGCCGTTCCGGCACGGCGCGCTGCACGTCGTCGTCATCGGCCACCCCGCGAATCAGCATGGTATAGCCCAGGATTCGCGCCTCGTCGTGCGCGACGAACACCGCGCGCTCGGGATCGCGCAGGTAGTCACCGAACCGATCGGCGGACAGGTTGCCGGCGATGAAGGCCGCGATGTTCTCCGGCGTCGACGACGGTGGGCAGGCCAACGGGAACGTCGCGGCGGCCACGTCGGCGAGTTCGACGAGATCGTCGGTCTGAGCCTGCCGAACCTGCACCGTCATCGGGATCTCCTTGTCCGGAAACACAAAACTGCCCCTGTCCGCACGGGGCAGGGGCAGTTTATGTCCGGACGTGTGAGTCTCAGGGCAGCTGGTCGCCCGGCTGCCAGATGTTCCACTGCGCGAGATGGGTACCGGTGGCCGGGTTGAGCATGACCACGTTGGTCACCAAGCCGCGGTAGACGTCCCAGTAGACGACGCCGTCGACGGTCGAGCCCGCGGGCGCGCTCAGCAGCTTGAGTTCCAGCGCGTTGGGGTCGTCGGTGTGCTTGGAGGCGTAGGCGTCGGCGTAGGGGGTGACGCCGCTGAACGTGACCCCGGTGGCCATCCAGTGGGGATTGGGCGTCGAGATGACGTGCACGGTGACATCGGCCTTCCACGGGCCGCCCTGGGCGCGCCAGCGCGGCGAGCCGTTCCAGGTCCAGCCCGGCGGTTCGTCCGACGGCAGCACGTTGTGGACGGTGACGTCCGCGACGAGGCCCTTGTAGTCGACGCGCAGCGTCTGGCCGAGGTTGCCGATGCTCGTCTCGGCCGCCGCGGCGGGCGCCAGCGTGGCCGCCAGCAGGGTCAACGCGCCGAGCAAACCCGCCAGCCAGCGGTAGGTCCTGTTGCCATTCACGCCCGTGCTCATCGCGTCCTCTCCGTTATGACTGCATCGCATGATGGCACACCGCCATCATGACCTCGCCGGAATGGAGTAGATCTCGCCACTCGGCCGACGTCAGTGGGGCGTTTTGTCCCTGTCAGTGGACACTCACGCGGGCCCGGACTGCTCGCCGGCCGACTGCTGGGCGGCAACGAAGTCGGTGAGCATCTTCTCGAGCTCGGTTTCGAGACGACCCTTGTCGACACCGAGCCGGTGCAGGGGGCCGTCGGCGTCCTCGGATTCGAGCAGAGCCAGCAGGATGTGTTCGGTCCCGATGTAGTTGTGCCCCAACCGAAGTGCCTCGCGGAACGTCAGTTCCAGGACCTTCTTCGCGGCGCCGTCGAACGGGATCAGCGCCTTGGGCTCGGCAGTGCCGACGGGCACGGCGGCGGCCGTGCGGATCTGGTCGGCGGTGACGCCCTGGTTGCTCAGCAGCACCATGGCCAGTGACCCCGGGTCGGTCAGCAGCCCGAGCAACAGATGGTCGGTGGTGATCTCGGCGCTGCGCGACGTGTGCGCGGCCTGCTGGGCTTCGACGACAGCGGTGCGGGCGCGCGGGGTGAAGCGGCTGAACCCGTCCTTGGGATCCATGGTGTCGAATCGGGGTTCCTTGGGGACGAAGCGTTTCTGGGCGGCTTGTTTGGTGACGCCCATGCTGGTGCCGATGTCGGTCCACGACGCTCCCGAGCGGCGGGCCTGGTCGACGAAGTGGCCGATGAGATGGTCGGCGATGTCGCCGAGATGCTCGGCAGCGAGCATCGCGTCGGTGAGTTGGTCGAGCGGTTCGGTGTGCACCTTCTTGATTGCCTCGATGAGGTCGTCGAGGCGGATGGTGCCGGCGATCGGATTGGGGGTGGAGGTGTGCGCGGATTCAGCAGATGTAGCCATGCGTCAACCGTAGGTTGACGCATGGGATTCGTCAACCGCAAGTTGACGGAAGCTACGACTGTCGCAGGGTGTCCCAGTCGTGCTCGGTTTCCAACTGCTCGATCGCCTTGGCGGTGCGCTCTTTCAGCACGATGGTCACGGTCAGGGCGAGCAGGCCACCGACCAGCAGCGCGACCCAGGAGAACCGGGCCAGCCATTTCTCGGCGGCCACGCCCAGGTAGTAGACGACAGCCGTGGTGCCGCAGGCCCACACGATGCCGCCGGCCGCGTTGGCGGCCAGGAAGCGCGTGTAGTGCATCTTGAGCGCCCCGGCCAGCGGCCCGGCGAAGATGCGCAGCAGTGCGACGAAGCGGCCGAAGAAGACGGCCCAGACACCCCAGCGGCTGAAGAGCCGGCGGGCCAGTGCGACGTGGCCGGGGCCGAAGTGTTTGGGAAACCGTCGGCCCAGGCGCTCGAACAGGGACATGCCGAACCGGCGGCCGATGCTGTAGCCGATCGAGTCGCCGATGATGGCGCCGGCCGCGGCGGACAGTCCGACGCCCATCGGGTCGATGTCCAGCGTGTGCCGGGACGACATGACGGCGGCCGTGACCAGAATGATCTCGCCCGGCAGGGGAATGCCCAGACTTTCGAGCCCGATCACGAGCCCGACCACGAGATACACCGCCACCGGCGGGATCGATTGCAGCAGCGCGTCGACGTCCATGCCGCTAAGGATGCACTACTACGGCGTAGCTGGAGGTGCGGGCGCCGCCGGTGCGGGTGCGGGCGCCGGGGCCGGAGCGCCGCCGCCTCCGCCGAGGGTTCCGAGAATCGCGATCGCGGCGCGCGCCTGCGGCGAAATGTTGGGACCCGGTCCGGCGGAGTCCGGCGCGGCATCGGTGACGTGCCACGGCTGGCAGCCGCTGGTCTTGAACGCCTTGTCGGTCTCATCGATGAGCACGACCTGCGCCTTGGCGGTCATCGCGCTGTCGATGACGTTGTTCTTGGCGTGCGGGTCCACGTTGTTCATCCGCCGCCAGTAGCAGCGCTTGTCGCCGACGGGTCCGGCGGTGGCGTAGGTGCCGGGCGCGATGTCCTTGCCCACGATGAACAGCCCGTCACCGTCGATGCTGGTCTTCGGGCCTGCGGCGGGAGCCGCGGGACCCGGGGAAGCGGGCGTGGGGTCGGCCACGGCAACCGCCGTCGATGCGCCCCAGCTCACCACGGCCAGTGCCGCGGCGGCGGCGATCGACGTCTTTGAGCTCATGACGACAAAGTTTAGCTCTTCTAGCAATGTGTGTGGGGCGCTGAGTGGCGGAGAAAACAGCGCAGGGCGTGGGCCGTTGCGGCCCACGCCCTGAAATGTCTCTCGCGAGATCAGTGCTGCGGTGCGAAGACGCCGCCGACGAGGCCGACGAGCTGCTGGGTGGCGAAGGTGCCGAGCTGGCCTGCGCCCTGCTCGTAGTAGGTGCCGGCGGTGCCCGCGGCCTGGTTGTAGTAGGTGCCGGCCTGGCCGAGGGCCTGCTCGTTCTGGGTGCCGAACGTGCCGATGGCGTGGTTCAGCTGGGTGCCGAACTGGCCGATCTGCTGGATCGGGTTCGGGGGCGGCGGGGTCGGTGCGGCCGAGGCAGCGCCGGCGCCGGCGAGCGCGACGATGGCGGCGCCTCCAGCGAGAGCGATCGATCCTGCGATGCGAGTGGTGATGTTAGCCATGGTTGGTGTCCCTCCTGGAGCGAAACTCGCTTACAGCAAACATTTGTAGTCCACATTCGGGCGTTGTGCAACCAATTGAGCGAACTTTGCTGAAATGTTCATGTAACAGATTCGGATTTGCTGACTGAAAGTACGAGTCGGCCCGCCTGTTGCCTGATGGGGCTGGTGTGGCTCGGGGCGGACTCGCTCGGCCGATTGCGGAGATTTGGGCGACGAGTGATGTGAACTGCGCCGATGCCGGTGTGGTTACGTCAATTGATTAGGCGGCCCACCGACAGGCGCGCGAGGCTGCGAAGGTATGCGCGATGAATTAGCTGGCGGGCCCGTCAACATCGGCCGATGGCTACTGGTAGCACCGTCCTGAACTAGATGATCGAAGTACAGCAGTAAATCGTTACGCACCGGCTGAGGCAAATCCGTCAGCGTTCACTGTGACAGCGCCTTCGGGGCGTTGAGTGGTGGTGGGATGCCCTGGCGGAGACGGCCGCAAACACATAGGCTATGACCATCTGACCAAAGGAGTCATAGCTATGGCGGTGGCGTTCACTTCCGACGAGAAAGCGCGCATTGCGTGCACCCTGGTCGATACGGCCGAGCAGCTCTTCGCCGCCCAGGGGCTGAAGAAGACGTCGCTGGATGAACTCGTCCGGCGGGCGGGGATCGCCAAGGGCAGTTTCTACGCGTTCTTCGACTCGAAGGAGTCGCTCTATCTCGAGGTGATGCTGCGGCGGGCGCCCCGGATGGGAGCTCGGCTCAGCGAGGCACTGGGTCGGCCGGTCGACGAGGAGAACCTCGTCTGCCTCATGCGTGCCATCACCGATGTGCTCGTCGACGATCCGTTCTATCGGAGGCTGCTGACGCATACCGACGAGCTCACGGCGGTCAGCCGCCGCGTCGGGCCCGAGCAACTCGCGCGCGTCATGCCGCAGATCGTCAGCCCGGTGCTCGACCACCTCGCGGCCGGCCAGCGGGATGGCGTCCTGGTCGACGACATCGCCCCGGACACCCTGCTGGGCGTCATCCGGACCGTCGGTCTGCTGGTGATGAACCGTGACCGGTTCGGCGCCGGCTACGACGACGTGCTCGAGGCGACCATCCGAACTCTGGCGAGGGGAATGCTGCGATGAAGCTCTTGGACAAGTACGCCCGCGCCGCGGGCATGAGCGACGAGGCCTGGCGGCGCCACGCCAACCCATGGAGCGTGTGGACGCGATTCGCCGCCATCCCGCTGATGATGCTCGCGATCTGGAGTCGCGTCTGGATCGGCTGGTGGGCCCTGGTGCCCGTCGGCGTGGTCATCGCGTGGTTGTGGTGGAACCCGCACGCGTTCGCGCCCGTCGACAGGCCGGTCGCCTGGTCCTCCCGCGGCATCTACGGCGAGCGGCTGTGGATGCAGGACCGGTCGCAGATGCCGGCGGGATTCGCTGTCGTCCAAAGAATTTGGGTCGCCGGCGCGGTGACCGGTGCCGTGTTGCTGACGTGGGGGCTCGGCGCGCTGCTCATCTGGCCGACCGTGTTCGGCGCCGTCCTGGTGGTGTACGGGCAGCTCTGGCGGATCGACCGGCTGGGCATCTTCTACGACGAGGTGGCCGCCGGTCGGTGACCGGACTCTGTTATCTCGTTTCGGCCTCGTGTGGGGGAGCGCTGCGCGAGAATATGTCGATGCGCGAGTTCAGCGAAGAGCTAGCGATCGACGACGTCGTGGCACGCCTGGCGGCGCGCTATCCGGCCCTTGATCCCGCGCAGATTGCCATTGCGGTTCGGCGCGCGCATGAAGCCTTCGCGTCCTGCACGGTGCGGGATTTCGTGCCACTTCTTGTCGAGCGACACGTCCGTGAAGAACTGGATGAAGGCCGGCGGGCCGCCGCGGTCTGAGCCCGCTCGGCGGGCTCTGCTCAGCCCTCGCAGGCGATGCCGTCGTTGTCGCGATCTTGGGACGCCTTGTAGTCGGGATCGCCCTGCGGAATGTTGTACCGACCGTCGGCATGAGCTGCCGAACAGTTCTTGTATCCGGATGCCTGCGCGACGGGGGCGATGGCCACGCCGGCAGAGGTGATCAGGGCAGCAACGATCAACGTACGCAACATTTCGACCTCGGAGAGTTAGCTCGGTTCGGCAATATGCCGATATTGCGAGCTGGACGTTACAGCCATCATCACTGGCCTGTACGTGGATTCGAGAAAAAACAGCGCGATGGTACGAATATATTGCGGGTTGCTGGGTGCGGGTAAAAAGAAGGCCCGGTTCGAAAACCGGGCCTTATCGTGAAACTCTGGTGCGCGATACTGGGATTGAACCAGTGACCTCTTCCGTGTCAGGGAAGCGCTCTCCCGCTGAGCTAATCGCGCCGGGTTGAAACTTTTGGAGGTGGAGACGGGAATCGAACCCGTGTGCACGGCTTTGCAGGCCGTTGCCTCACCACTCGGCCACTCCACCACTGGGGCTGATGCCATTCGCACCTTCGAGCGGATGACGGGATTCGAACCCGCGACCCTCACCTTGGCAAGGTGATGCGCTACCAACTGCGCTACATCCGCGTTTCGCTCCGGTTGAACTTTGTTCGTCCGTTGCGATGCAAGACATTAGTGCACGAATGCGAGCAGATACAAATCGCGTGAAAACCGCTGGTAAACGGCCTGGTTCGCAGAGGTGACGACGTCTTGGCCGGTGTTTCGGACGTTGTGTCCCGTGACTCCTGAGGCGGCGCGGGGATGGGTTCGGTCGGTCCCGGCGGGCGTTGTCCGGCGCCGGCGGGACGCGATTCCCGTTCGGGTCGCGGGACGTGTTAGTGTCTGTCGTCGCACCGATCCGGTCGGTGAGATTCCCCGGTCTCGTAGCTCAGGGGGAGAGCGTCCGCCTCACACGCGGAAGGTCACTGGTTCGATCCCAGTCGGGACCACCACACAATCCCACCGTCACGCATCGTCGGGCATGACGGTTTCCCATTGCCCGAACTGCTGCAGATTCACACTGGCGGCCAGCTTGATCGAGGCGGCATTGTCCAGCTGGCATCGGTATTGCGGCTCGAATCCCTGCGTGAGCGCGTAGCGAAACATCTCACGTACCAACGTGTTTGCGTGCCCTCGGCGTCGCGCGGAGTCCAGAGTCAGGACTCCGATGTCGGCCAGCGGAAACACGTCGTCCCACGGGTACATGCTGCCGATGCTGGCGAGGTGCCCGTGTTCGTCGAACGTGCCGAATACTGCCCAATGGTCGAGCTCCACATACGCGCCGTCCCAGTCTTCTTCGGAGACAGCCGCTTTGAACGACGCGAAGATGTCGGCGTCGCGATCGGTCAGTGGGCGGACGTTGACTGATCCGGTGTCGCGGAGAATGTCGTCGGCCGCCGATTCTGAGAGATAAAACACATTGTCGGCGCCGTTCAGCACGACGCCCCGGGTGGCCAGTGCGGCTCTGATGTCGGCCTCGGTCGGATTGTCGAGTGCGGCAATGTCATTGGTCAGCACGTCGGCGAGAGCGGGGCTCACGGCGATCAACACCCGGTCGTCGTGGGCCGTCCGCAGGATCGCGGCGCTGTCGTCGTGGGCGCGGTCGGGGTTGACGGTGATCGTCAGATGTTCGTTGGTGTGCAACGTCTTTCCGCTGAACGCGGCGGCCCAGTAGTCGGTGACGACCGGCGAGAAGTCGGACACGGCTGAACTCCTGGGGGCGCTGGCGGGTTGACCTGGACAGGTCGCATCTTTCAGAGCCTTCGCCCGATGGGCAACGCATTTTCTCGGACTGCGGCACCCACCTGCTAGCCTTAATGAATATAGTTTTCATTATCGTTAACTGGGCGGGGGATGCGTGATGGCAATGCCGGTGTGGATGGCGTTGCCGCCGGAGGTGCATTCGGCACTGCTCAGCAGCGGTCCGGGCCCGGGTCCATTGCTCGCGGCCGCCGCCGAATGGTCCTCGCTCGGCGCGACCTACACGGCAGTCGCCGAGGAGCTTCGGGCCGTCCTCGCGGCTACGCACGCGGGCGCGTGGCAGGGGCCGACCGTCGAGAGATATGTGGCCGCACACGTTCCGTATCTGGAGTGGCTGACCCAGAGCGGCCTGGAAAGCCACGCCCGCGCAGCCCGGCATGAGGCTGTCGCCGGCGCCTACAGCGCCGCGTTGGCCACGATGCCCACACTCGCCGAACTGGCCGCCAACCACGCGACACAGGCCGCACTGGTGGCCACAAACTTCTTTGGTATCAACACGATTCCCATCGCGGTCACCGAGGCCGACTACGTCCGCATGTGGGTACAGGCCGCGACTGCGATGGCGACGTATGAAGCCGTTTCTGAGATGACAACGACATCCGCGCCGCACGCCACGCCCGCGCCGCAGATCGTGGCGCACGACGACCACGATCATGACCACGACCACGATCATGACCACGGCCACGGCGATCTGGATCCGACGGATCTGGAGTGGTGGTTCGACGTCGGCGCCGAGATGGGCGAACACCTCGAACTGTTGTGGAACAACTTGCTGACCGATCCCGCCGCACTGCTGACCAATCTGCCGATGGTGTTGGCGGACGTGACTTTCCATGCCTCCCAACTGGCTTCGGTGCTGGGCCAGTTCGCGCCGGCGTTGATCCAGCCGGCACTTGGCCTGGCGATCGCCAACCTCGGTTGGGTGGCCGGTTTCGCGGGGCTGGCGGGCATCCAGGTGCCTCCGACGGCGATCGGTGCGGAGCCGCTGCCCGCGGCGCAGGAAACGCCCATGCCCGCCATCGCCACGGCCCCGACGCCGAGTCCGGTGTCAACGGCCGCCCCCGCGTCCGGCCCGGCAAGTGCCTCGGCACCGGCGCCGACCGGCACGGTGTCGTCGCCCGCCACACCGGCACCCAGTGCACCGCCGCCAGTCGGCGACCCCGGCTTTCCGTATGCGGTCGGTGACGGTTCGGGAATCGGCGCGAGCGCGTGGCTTCAGCGTCAGACGCGTGTCGACGCCGCCGCGTCGGCGCGGGAGTCCGCGACGGCCCGAGAAGCCTCGGCCGCTGCGGCGGCGGCCCGGCAGGCACGCCGACGCCGAAGTCGGCGCCAACAAGAAGGTGACGCTGTCGAATACATGGACCTCGATGTCGCCCCGGAATGGGCATCCGGCGTATCGGACAGCGGCGCCGGGCCCATGGGGTTCACCGGGGCGGTATCGAGGGCGGGAACGACCCCGGCCGGATTGACCGCGGTAACCGGCGACCAGTTCGGCGACGGCGCGCGTGCGCCGATGCTGCCGAGCACCTGGAGTCCCGACGAGAACGGCTAGGCGGATTCGTTCTTCTCGACCTTGTCGGCTGCGGCCAATGCGTTCAGCTGGTTCTGCAGCAGCTGCATCGAGGTGCGCGCGTAGATCATCTGGCTGGTGATCGCCATCTGCGCGCGCCCGCGGCCCAGGAAGGTGACGAACCAGGTGAACAGTGTCGTCACGCGGTTCTTGTAGCCCACCAGATAGACCAGGTGTAGCACCAGCCACGACAGCCACGCGAACGGTCCGGCAAATTCCAGCTTCTTCTTGGTCAACGGCACCGGCACTTGCGCGACCGCGTCGAACCGCGACACGGTCGCCATGCTGCCCTTGTCCCAGTACTTGAAGGGCTCGCGGTTGGCCGGGTCGTCCTGGCCGGCCAGGGACCGCTTGATGATGTCGGCGGCATAGGTGGCGCCCTGGATCGCACCCTGCGCCATGCCCGGCACGCCTGGGACGGCCATGAGATCACCGATGACGAAGACGTTCGGGTGCCCCTTGACCGTGAGGTCGGGTTCGACGACGACGCGGCCGGCCCGGTCGGTCTCGGTGCCGTCGGACTGCTCGGCGATGAGCTTGCCCAGCGGGCTCGCCTGCACACCGGCCGACCAGACCTTGCAGGCGCAGTCGATGCGGCGCTCGGTGCCGTCCTTGTCCTTGACGGTGATGCCCTTGTAGTCGACGTCGCTGACCATCGCGTTGAGCTGGATCTCGACGCCGAGTTTCTCCAGGCGTTTCTGCGCCTTGGCGCCGAGCTTGGGACCCATCGGCGGCAGCACCGCGGGCGCGGCGTCCAGCAGGATCACGCGGCAGTCCTGCGGCTTGATGCTGCGGAACGCTCCGGCCAGGGTGCGCTCCGCCAACTCGGCGATCTGCCCGGCCAGTTCGACGCCGGTCGGTCCGGCGCCCACGACGACGAACGTCAGCCGGCGGTCGCGTTCCGCGGGGTCGGTGACCACCTCGGCGGCCTCGAATGCACCCAGGATGCGGCCGCGCAGTTCGAGGGCGTCGTCGATGGTCTTCATACCGGGCGCGAACGTCGCGAAGTGGTCGTTGCCGAAGTACGACTGCTGGGCACCGGCCGCGACGATCAGGCTGTCGTACGGCGTGACCGTCACTTGCGACATGAGCTTGGAGGTGACGGTCTGTGCCTTCAGATCGATGTGCTCGACCTCGCCGAGGCGGACCGTGACGTTCTTCTGCTTGCGCAGGACCAGTCGCGTCGTCGGCGCGATCTCGCCTTCGGACAGGATGCCGGTGGCGACCTGGTACAGCAATGGCTGGAAGAGGTGGGTCGTCGTGCGTGAGATCAAAGTGATGTCGACGTCGGCACGTTTGAGGGCCTTGGCGGCCTGCAGGCCACCGAATCCCGATCCGATGACGACGACGCGATGACGCTGGGACGCGATGGTCATGTGGCTCCTTCGGGCGCAACGTAGGACCGAACGACAGGGCCAACATACTGGGAGTTGACGAACTATGGGCGGCAACGGGTTGACCTGCGGTGGAACGCCATTGGCCGGAGCACGTTTGCGGGCGGGCTAAGCGGGAATCGCAATAACGATGAACCATTGGCATTACGGCAATTACGCCCCACCGCACCCGATCCCGCCGGCACTGCCGAGAGCGGACCGGGGCGACTTCACCGTGGCCGGCCATTGGCTCCTTGCCAGACTCGGGAAACGGGTATTGCGGCCCGGCGGCATGCATTTGACGCGCGCGTTGCTGGACGATGTGGACGTCAGCAATGCCGATGTCGTCGAATTCGCGCCCGGTATGGGGCGTACCGCGGCCGAGATTTTGGCCCGTGCCCCGCGTTCGTACCTGGGTGTGGAACAGGACCGTGATGCCGCCGACACCGCCGCTCTGGTAGCGGGGCAAGACAATGTGCGCGTCGGCGATGCCGCACATACGGGCCTGCCCGACGGCAGCGCGGACGTGGTGATCGGCGAGTGGCTGCTCACCCTGCACGACGCGGACGCCAAGGAGGCGATCGTCGCGGAAGCCGCGCGGTTGCTGCGCCCGGGGGGTCGCTATGCCGTGCACGAATTGGCGATGGCGCCCGACACCCAGGCCGAGGCTGCCGACATCGCGGGCCAGTTGGCCGGCGCCGCGCTGACCAAGATCCGGCCGCTGACGGTGGCGGGATGGGAGCAACTGCTGGCGGATGCGGGGCTGACGGTCGAGCGGGTGCGGATCGCGCGAGCGTCACCGCTGGCGCTGCGACGCCAGATCGCTGACGAAGGTGTCTGGGGCGCAATCTGTTTCGTCGCGAAGCTCGCGGGGCATCCGGAAGCCCGTCGCCGGGTCAGGCAGTTGCGGGTGTCCTATTCACGACATCGCGCGCATCTGGCGGCCGTTGGGCTGGTTGCCTACAAACCGGCCGGCTAGCTGTACTGACCACGGACGTTAGGTACGGCGTGGCGTGGTGACATGACGAAGACCTCCGAGTGAAGTGCGAGCTGTCTAGGAACGCACCAACCCTCTCGGAGGTCTTCATGTCACACCGTAATGCTCCATTGTCTGAAACTGGTCGTCTGCGGCTGGCTCGTTGTGTTGTTGAGGACGGCTGGTCGCTGCGCCGGGCTGCCGAGCGGTTCCAGGTCGCGGTCACCACAGCCCAGCGGTGGGCCTGCCGGTACCGCCAATTCGGGCCGGCCGGTATGGCTGACCGCAGTTCACGACCGCACCGCAGCCCCAACCAGACCCCGACACGCACCGAACGCCGGATCATCAAAGTACGGATCATCCGCCGCTGGGGACCAGCCCGAATCGGCTATCTGCTGGGCATTCATCCCTCGACCGTGCACCGGGTTCTGAGCCGCTACGGAGTGGCCCGGCTGCGCTGGCTGGACCGCCCAACAGGCCGAGTCATCCGCCGCATCGAGACAGCATCAGTCGGCGAGCTGGTCCACATCGACATCAAGAAGATCGGCAAGGTTCCCGCCGGAGGCGGTTGGCGGATGCTGGGCCGCGCCGCGGGTAATCACAACGCCCAGGCCTGTCGCTTGCCAGGGTGATGGGACCACCTGATTGCCAGGGGGATGGGACCACCGTGGCGCGTTATTGAGGATGCTCGTCGGCGGGGTCTGGGTCAAGCTGAGGGCGGGTCCGTTGGCGGTAGGACGGTCCTTCGATGACCAGGGTGTGCGCGGCGGAGGTCAGTCGGTCGATGGCTGATTGGGCGAGCAGGGTGTCGGCGGTCATGGTCAGCCATTCGGCGGGCTCGCGGTTCGACGTCATGATCGTGGTCTTGGCGCGGTGGCGCTCGACGACGATTTCGTAGAAGTCGCTGGTTTCGGTGGCGTCGAGGGGGCGTAGCGCGAAGTCGTCGATGATCAGAACGTCGACGGCGGCCAGGCGGCGGATCTCGGCGTCGACGGTGTGGTCGAGGCGGGCGGCGCGCAGCCGGGTGAACAGTTTGTCGGCGCGGCCGAACACGACGGTGTGTCTGCGTCGAATAGCCATGTTTCCCAATGCTGTTGCCAGATGCGTCTTGCCAACGCCGACGGGCCCGAGGACGATCGCGGACTGGCCGGCATCGAGGAACCGTAGCGAGGTGAGATCACCGAGCAGGGTGCGGTCATAGCGCAGGTCGCCGTGGGCGGTCCAGGTATCAAACCGCATGCTCGGATCGAGTCCGGCTTTGGCCGCTCGTAGTGCCGCGGAGCGGGATTCGCGTCGGGAGACCTCGTCAGCCAGCAGTGTTTCCAGGAAGCCGATGTGGCTGAGTTTGTGTTGTCGGGCCAAGGCGGCGCGTTCGGGCAGGGTGTCAGCCAGTGCACCGAGCTTGAGGGCTTTGAGCAGTCGGAGCAGATCAGCGCCGATCGGGTCGGTAGCTCCACGGGCGGTGGTAGTCATGTCAGCGGTTCTCCTCGGAAACGATGGTCAATGATGTTGGGGTGGAGTTGAATTCGGAAGGATCACGGGCGAAGCGGGTCGCGGTGTGACCGACCGCTTTCGGCAGGGCCGGGGAGCTGGTCTCGGTGGCACGCTCGAGCATGGAGGCGATCTTGTTCACCGAGACGACATCGAGATCCAGCGACAATGAACAGGCCTGTTCGACCCGGTCGGCGCCGTAGCGGCGCACCAGACCCAGCAGCCGGTAGACGGTACGCATCTTCGTCCAGGGCAGCCGGTCATCGAGGATGCGTTCGGCGTAGATCCCGACGTTGGGGCCGTGCGCGGCGCAGGTGGCGATCAATGTCGTCACATCGCGCAGCGCGTAGCCGGTCTTGTGTTCGGGCAGATCAGCGGGGTCGGTGCTGCGCCCACCGGCCGGTTGGCGGGGATGGACCTTGACCAGCACGCCGCGGCGATAGAACTTCACCAGCTCGGTGTCGGCGCGCACGTCCAGGTACTGACCGATCCAGCATTCGGGCAGCGAATACAGGGCCTTGGCGACCTCGGCGTGGAAGTCGCGGTGGACCTTGACCGTCTTGAACACCGGCACGTCATAGACCTGCGGCACCGCCAACAGCCGGGGCTGCTCTTCGTCGGTGAACACCTCCAGCGGGCGTGCGCAGGTGGTGCCGTGGGTGCGGGTGCCCGCAGTGTCACGACACCACGCTGTGGCGGCGTCCTGCGCCTGCTGCAGACTGGTGAATGTTTCTCCGTCCCAGAAGTTTCGCCGCACGTACTGCACGGCGCGTTCCACCCGTGGCTTGTCTTTCGGCGAGGCCACCCTGGCGGGGTCGGTCAGAAACCCGCTATGCCCGGCGTAGTCCAGCCAGCCCTGGCTGAACTGCGGGTTGACCGCGTCCGCGGCGGCGATCACCGGTTTGAGGTTGTCGGGGATCAGCACGGCGAACACCCCGCCGAAGAACTCCCAGGCCGCCTCGCAGCCGGCGATCACCGCGGCCAGGGTCTGCGAGTACGACAACCACACGAACATGTGCCGGGAGTACACCGCGGTGAAGATCAGCGCGTGCACCTTGCGGCGGCGCCCGTCAGCAGCGTCGGTGAGCATCCCCAGGTAGCCGAAGTCGACCTGGCACTCCACTCCGGGATCGCCATCAGCGACCCGCACCGTGAGGTCTTTGCGGCCGAAACCGCAACGCTGGCTGGCGAATCGGTGCAACGTCCGATACGGCACCACACACCCCTGCCGGGCCAACAGGGTGTGGATCTTCGTGACCGTCAACGGCCGATGCTCACCGGTGCCGGCCACCCAGGCGGTGATCTGATCTTCGAAGCCCACCAGCTGCTCCCACGCCGCCCCGTGGCCATCGGGGCGCACCGGACGCACCGCCTCGGCAACCATCCCGATCAACGCATCATCGACCGCGCTGACGTCGTCGTCGCGACGCAAACCCGCCGCCTGGGCGGCCTCGACGTAGCGGCGCACCGTCTTGCGGTCCAGGCCGCAATGCGCGGCAATGCTGCGGTACCCCGGCGCCGGCAGTCCCACCACCCCCAGCCACACCCGCAGCACTTCCCTGATCTCATTCACACTGACCTCCCGAAAAGCCATGCCCGCCGACCTCCGTGACCTTGAGCCGTCACGGCGATCGAACGAACAAATGAAAAGACCACCGACGCGACGCGCCGGTGGTCCCATAACTGGCAATCCAGGTGGTCCCATCACCCTGGCAAAAATCAGGTCACACTGGTCCCATCCTCATGGCAGACGACAAGGCCGACAGGAGTAGCGGAACGACCAACAAGTACGGCAACCCGCTGCGCGGCTATCACTTCATTCACACCGCCATCGACGCGCACTCGCGGCTGGTCTACTCCGAACTGTTGGCCGACGAGGGCAAAGACACCGCCGCCGACTTCTGGCAGCGCGCCAACGCCTGGTTCACCGAACGAGGGATACACGTGCGAAAGGTGTTGACCGACAACGGGAACTGCTATCGATCACACGTCTTCCGTGACGCACTCGGGGATGTCGAGCACCGACGCACCCGACCCTACCGGCCCCAGACCAACGGCAAGGTGGAGCGCTTTCATCGAACGCTGGCCGATGAATGGGCCTACGCCCGCCTCTACACCAGCGACGCCGAGCGCTGCGCTGAATACCCCCGATGGCTACACACCTACAATCACCACCGCGGCCACACCGCACTCGGCGGCCAACCACCTGCTACCCGCGTGCCTAACCTCTCAGGGCAGTACAGCTAGCGGGCGGCCGGCAGCTCGATGCCCATCTGTTGCAAGGCTTTTCGCATGGAGCTGTCGCCGCGGTCCAGGTAGCCGCTCAGCTGGTCGAGCGACGCGTCCGCCGTGCCCGGCGTCATCATCGTGCAGACGCGGGCGAACGACCGGAAGTTGTCGATGCTGTCCTGCAACGACGAGTTGACGTCCGCGTCGGGAGTCGGCAGATTCTTGCCGAGATCGTCCAACGTGCCTTGCAGTTTCGTGCAATCCCGCGACATGGCGACGAAGTCGTGCGCGGTCATGGCTTCCCCGACTGTGCCGAGCGTGCCGCCCAGGCTGGAAACCGAATCGGTGATGGGGCGTTGCCACTTGAGGTCATCTGGCGCGCCTGCCTGTCCCGGCACGGTCTGCGTGCAGGCACTGAGCAGTACGCCTGCCACTGCGAGTGCCGCGATTCGACGCATATAGCCAGCGTAGGCGAGTTGGTGGTCGCATGAGAGTCTGGCTGCATGAGACGCACAGTGTTCGCGGCGGCGTCGGTGCTGGTCGTGGCGGCGATGGCAGCATGCAGCTCGCCGCAGGAGAAATCCACGCCGAAGGCGCTGACGGTGTGCAGCACCGGCGATTATCGCCCGTTCACCTACCGTGACGCCGCCGGCGAGTGGAGCGGCATGGACATCGATCTGGTCCGGGATTTCGCCCGAGAATCCGGTGTGGAGCTGCATCTGGTGCCCACCACCTGGCCGACGCTGATGGCGGATCTGGGTCAGAAATGTGAACTGGCGGTTGGCGGTATCAGCGTCACCGCAGACCGGGCCGCCAAGGCGCTGTTCTCCGAGCCGTATCTGCGCGACGGTAAAGCTGCGATAGTGCGGTGCGCCGATGCCGCGAAGTACCGCTCGCTATCCGACATCGACCGCGGGGGAGTGCGCGTGGTCGCCAATCCCGGCGGTACCAATGAACAATTCGACCGCGCCAATCTGCACCACGCCACCATCATCGAATATCCGGACAACAATACCATTTTCGATCAGGTCATCGAGGGCAAGGCCGACGTCATGATCACCGACGGCAGCGAAATCCGTTGGCAGGTAACGCAACATCCGCAATTATGCGGAGTGTCGACCGACCAGCCGTTCACCGTCGCGCAGAAGGCCTACCTGATACCCAAGGATGCCGTGTCGCTGCAACAGCGAATCAACAAGTGGCTCAGCACTATTCAAGGTGATGGCCGCTACGCGGCGGTCAGCCGCAAGTGGCTGGGTGCGGACATCGGGCCGAAGTAGCCGGCCTAGCGCAGTGCGCCGTTGATGACCGGCTTGTCGATGATGCCCATCTCCACACCCCATTTGGTGGCGATCTCCCGGTATTCACCGGTCTGCATCAGATGTTTGAGCGCCGCCTGCAACGCGGCAGCGAGCGACGAGCCCTTGGCCACCGGCCACCCGTAGGGCTGCGCATCGACGATGCCGCCGGCCGCTTCCAGCTTGCCGCCGCTGAGTTTGATGGCGTAGCCGGTGACGGGCGAGTCGGCTGCCATGGCGTCGACGGTGCCGGCAAGCAGTGCAGCGGTGACGCCGTCCTGGCCGGCGATCGGGACGATCTCGATGGGTGCCACACCGGCCGCAACGCATGCCGCGCTGCGGGCGGGCAGGTGGTCGGTCTCCTCGACCGAGCCGAGGTGCACGCCCACCCGTAATCCGCACGCCGCGTTGGGATCCACACTCGATCCGGCCCGCCTGGCCCACAGCACGCCGGCCTTGAAGTACGTCACGAAGTCGGCCGACTTCTCCCGCTGTTTGGTGTCGGTGGTGGAGGACGCCCCGACCGAAATGATGCCGTCATGCACCGAAGCGACGATCTTGGAGATGCCGATCTCCCGGAACTCCGGCTCGAGCCCGAGGACCCGGCTCACCGCCGTCATCAGGTCGACGTCGAAGCCCGTGAACTTGCCGTCGGGCGCCTTGAATTCATTTGGCGCATAAGGAATGTTGACTCCGACGACCAGTCGGCCCGAATCCTTGAGATCGGCAGGTAGCTTGGCGGCGATCGACGGCACCGAACCCGACGGCCCGACCTGGTGTTGCCGGGACCAGTAGAGCCATGCCGTTCCCGCACCGGCGGCCAGCACGATCACCGCGCCGAGGGCGACGACGATCTGCCGGGTGCGGCGCTTCGGTTCGTCGGTCTGCACCGCATGGCGTCCCGAGCCCGTGCGCGTGCCGGTGCGGCCCGAGACGCGGACCTGCGCGCTCAGTGCGGCGCGGGCGTCCGCGGCGAGTTCACCGGCGTGCTGGTAGCGCTTGCCGGGTTTCTTGGCCATGCCTTTGGCGATCACGTCGTCGAATGCGACGAGCCGCCGATCGACGTCGGACGGCTTCGGGGCCGGAGCGCTGACGTGCCCGGCGATCTGGTGCTCGAGACTGTCGGCCGGGTACGGTCGCCGGCCGGTGAGGCATTCGTACAGCACGCAGGTCAGTGCGTAGATGTCCGAGCGCGGGTCGGCCTGGCCGCCCTCGAATCGCTCGGGCGCCATGTACGCCAAGGTGCCGAGAGTGCTTCCGGCCGTGGTCAATCCGTGCTCACCGGCGGTGCGGGCGAGGCCGAAGTCGATCAGGTAGGCGAAGTCGTGATCGGTCACCAGGATGTTGGAGGGCTTGATGTCCCGGTGGATCAACCCGGTTCCGTGCGCGGCGTCCAGGGCCGCGGCGATCTGCTCGATGATTCGGACGGAGAAGTCGGGGCTCGGGCGATGCTCGGTGTCGGCCAGGATCTCGGCGAGGGTGCGCCCTTCGATGAGCCGCATGTCCAGGTAGAGCTGGCTGTCGATCTCGCCGTAACCGTGAATGGGCACGACGTGGGGCTCGTTGAGGCCCGCGGCGGCCTGGGACTCGCGCTTGAACCGCTCCTGGAACACGGGGTCCTTGGCGAGGTGCGGCGGCAGCACCTTGAGCGCGACGGTGCGCTGGGTATTCGTGTCGTAAGCGACGTAGACCTCGCCCATGCCGCCGCGGCCTATCAGTTCGCGCAGCTCGTACTGCCCGAATCGTGTCGGCTCCACCCAGCACTCCTTGGCGTGTCAGTTTCGTGTGAAAGCTACAACACCTGGTCAGCAGTGGCTGGGTGAATCACAGTCAGGTCGTCTGGCGGGGGTGTGCGGGCTGATCGGCCGGAGGTGCAACAGTGACAACACATCGCGGGCCTGCCGCTTCGGCGGCGGAGTGGCAGGCCCGCGCACCGGCCGAGCCGCCCGATCGCTCAAACGGCGCGCAGGTAGCGCTGCGCGATCACCCGCTGAGCGACCCGTGAGACCGGAGCTCCAAGCCGGCTCCACCAGAGCGCCGGCCGCGAGAACGCTGTCGCTTCGGCGAAGACCGCGTCGGTGGCCGGGTCGTAGCGCACGCTGAACAGTTCCTCGCCGGACTCCGGGTGGCCTGGCAGCGTCCCGTATGCGAATCCGCGCCGGTCGGGTTCGTCGACGACGTACACCACGCGGCAGGGGACCTGCACGGGTCCGAGACGGCCCAGCATGTCGGTGCCCGCCGCGGCGGTGACGGTGGTCGCCTCCACACGCATGCCGACACCCCGCTGCATACCCCACCGCAGGACCGCGCCGGCCGCCTCGTCGAATCGTGCTCGACCCGAACCGATCCGGGCCTCCGCGTGCACGTGGTGGTAGCCCTCCGGCAGTTCGCCGGCGGTCGCCCCGACGTCGGGGTAGGTGAATGCCAGCCCGGCCAGGTCGCTCAGTCGCATAGGGCCACCTTGCCACCGTGATAAGAGAAACAGGTGGATAAGCATGCCGGCGGAGGATTCAACCCGCCCAAACCGACCACCCAGGGCGGCCCGGACTACGGCAGGTTCGTCGAATCCGTCCGCATGGCCGGCGACCACGCGCGCGGCGCCGACGCGCCGGACGACGTCATCACCGAGGCCGCGAACCTCATCGAACAGGCCAACGCCCTGCTGGCGCCGTACCGCGCCGATGAGTGGCACTCGCCCTCGGGCCGTCGGCTCGACCTGCCCAACCGCGGCAACGTCCTGAACGTGCCGTCGGATCTCAAGGTCACCGATGACGGCCGGATCGCCGGTCCCGTCCGCTTCCGGCGCTTCCACCTCGGCCGAAACGGTGCCGCGCACGGCGGGTCCATCGGGCTGCTGTTCGACTCGGTGCTGGGGCATGCCGCCTACCGCCTGACCGACAGCCCGTTCCAGCGCACCGCCTACCTGCACATCAACTATCGGCAGATCGTCCCGGTCGAGAAAGACCTGCGCGCCACCGCGACGCTGGAGCGCGTCGAGGGCCGCAAGATCTTCATCACCGGCGCGCTGCTGGACGGCGACACGGTGCTCGCCGACGCCGAGGCCCTCTTCGTCAGGCTCAAGCCGGGTCAGCCTTGAGGCGGCGCTGGCCCGCGAAGCGATGACCGGTGCCGATAGCATGGTCGCGATCGTCACCTAACCAGTAGGAGTGTCTCGATGACCGCCGTCGCCAGCCCCGCACCAGCAGCCCCGATCCGGGTCGCTGCCGGGACTACCGCCGGCGCCGCGGTCCGCGAGGCCGGGCTGCCGCAGCGCGGCGAGGTCGACGCCATCGTCGTGGTCAAGGACGCAGACGGCCGGCTGCGCGATCTGTCCTGGACCCCGGACGTCGACGTGGAGGTCATCCCGGTCGCCGCGAACACCGAGGACGGCCGCAGCGTCATCCGCCACTCGTGCGCCCACGTGCTGGCCCAGGCCGTGCAGGACCTGTTCCCGGAGGCCAAGCTCGGCATCGGCCCGCCGATCACCGACGGCTTCTACTACGACTTCGACGTCGCCGAGCCGTTCACGCCGGAGGATCTGGCCAAGCTCGAGAAGCGCATGCAGAAGATCATCAAGGATGGTCAGCTGTTCGACCGCCGCGTGTACGAGTCCAAGGAGCAGGCCCGCGAAGAGCTGGCCAAGGAGCCGTACAAGCTCGAACTGGTCGACGACAAGTCCGGCGACGCCGACATCATGGAGGTCGGCGGCGACGAGCTGACGGCCTACGACAACCTCAATCCCCGTACCCGCGAACGGGTTTGGGGCGACCTGTGCCGTGGCCCGCACATCCCCACCACCAAGCACATCCCGGCGTTCAAGCTCACCCGCAGCAGCGCCGCGTACTGGCGCGGCGACCAGAAGAACGCCAGCCTGCAGCGCGTCTACGGCACCGCCTGGGAGTCGCAGGAGGCACTCGACAAGCACCTCGAACTCATCGAGGAGGCGCTGCGCCGCGACCACCGCAAACTGGGCGTGGAGCTGGACCTGTTCAGCTTCCCCGACGAGCTGGGCTCGGGCCTGCCGGTGTTCCACCCGAAGGGCGGCATCGTGCGCCGCGAGCTGGAGGACTACTCGCGCCGCAAGCACCAGGAAGCCGGCTACGAGTTCGTCAACACCCCGCACATCACCAAAGAGCAGCTGTACATCACCTCGGGTCACCTGGAGTGGTACGCCGACGGCATGTACCCGCCGATGCACATCGACGCGGAGTTCAACGAAGACGGCACGCTGCGCAAGCCGGGGCAGAACTACTACCTCAAGCCCATGAACTGCCCCATGCACCACCTGATCTTCCGGTCGCGGGGGCGGTCGTACCGCGAGCTGCCACTGCGGCTCTTCGAGTTCGGCAGCGTGTACCGGTACGAGAAGTCGGGCGTCGTCCACGGCCTGACCCGCGTGCGCGGCATGACGCAGGACGACGCGCACATCTACGTCACCCGTGACCAGATGCGCGACGAGCTGACCACGCTGCTGCAGTTCGTGCTGGATCTGCTGAGCGACTACGGCCTGGATGACTACTACCTGGAGCTGTCCACCAAGGACCCGGACAAGTACGTCGGCTCCGACGAGCTGTGGGACGAGGCCACCGAGACCCTGCGCGAGGTCGCCGAGGCCTCCGGTCTGGACCTGGTGCCCGACCCGGGCGGCGCGGCGTTCTACGGCCCCAAGATCTCCGTACAGGTCAAGGACGCGCTGGGCCGCAGCTGGCAGATGTCGACCATTCAGTTGGACTTCAACATGCCCGACCGGTTCGAGCTGGAGTACACCGCGGCCGACGGCAGCCGGCAGCGTCCGGTGCTGATCCACCGCGCGCTGTTCGGGTCCATCGAGCGGTTCTTCGGCGTGCTCACCGAGCACTACGCCGGCGCGTTCCCGGCCTGGCTGGCCCCGGTGCAGGTCGTCGGCATCCCGGTCGCCGACGCGCACCTGGACTACCTGTACGACGTTGCGGCGCAACTGAAGTCGCGCGGCATTCGCGTCGAGGTCGACGGCAGCGACGACCGGATGGCGAAGAAGATCGTGAACCACACCAATCAGAAGGTGCCGTTCATGCTGCTCGCCGGTGACAAGGACATCGAATCGGGTGCCGTCTCCTTCCGGTTCGGTGACCGCACCCAGGTCAACGGCGTCCCCGTCGCCGAGGCCGTCGATCTCATCGCCGGGTGGATCGCGCGTCGCGAAAACGCTTTCCCGACGGCAGATTTGGTGAACGAGGCGCGGGGCGCACAGGCGTGACCGAGGATCGGAGCATCGTGGACCCCGGTGTCGGAGACGCCATTGTGGACCGGGGTGTCGGTGACGTCGACTACCTGCAGCGGCTGTGGACGCCGCACCGGATGAGCTACATCGTCGACGCTCCGATGAAAGGCGGCGAGGGCACGTCCGCGGGCTCGAAGCAGCCCTTCATCGACATTCCCACGATGTCCGACGAGGAAGGCCTGATCGTCGCGCGCGGCGAGCAGGTGTACGCGGTGCTGAACCTGTACCCGTACAACCCGGGACACCTCATGGTCGTGCCCTACCGCAAGGTGTCGGAGCTCGAGGACCTGACCGAGGCCGAGAGCAGCGAGCTGATGGCGTTCACCCAGAAGGCAATTCGCGTGATGAAGGCCATCTCGAACCCGCACGCCTTCAACGTCGGGCTCAACCTGGGCACCTCGGCCGGCGGCTCGCTGGCCGACCACCTGCACATGCACGTGGTGCCGCGCTGGGGCGGCGACGCCAACTTCATCACCGTCATCGGCGGTACCAAGGTGATCCCGCAGCTGCTGCGCGACACCCGCAAGCTGCTGGCCGACGAGTGGGCGGCGCAGGACGGGGCCGGGGCGAGCGGAGCGACGGGAAGGACTGAGGACGCCCCGTGAGCGACTTCTACCTCCTGACCCGCGCGGCCTACACCAAGTTGAGCCGCCCGCTGGCCCGGGGAGCGCTGCGCATCGGCCTGACGCCGGACAGCGTCACCGTCCTGGGCACCACCGCGTCGGTCGTCGGCGCGCTGACGCTGTTCCCGACGGGGCACCTCTGGTACGGCGCCCTGGTGGTCTGGTTCTTCGTGCTCGCCGACATGCTCGACGGCGCCATGGCCCGCGAACGCGGCTACGGCACGCGACTCGGTGCGGTGCTCGACGCGACCTGCGACCGCATCGGTGACGGCGCGGTGTTCTGCGGCCTGCTGTGGTGGATCGCGTTCGAGATGCACGACAAGCCGCTGGTCATCGCCACGCTGATCTGCCTGGTCACCTCGCAGGTCATCTCGTACATCAAGGCCCGCGCCGAGGCCAGCGGACTGAACGCCGACGGCGGCTTCATCGAACGCCCGGAGCGGCTGATCATCGTCCTGGTCGGCGCCGGTTTCTCGGATCTGCCGATCCATCCGCTGCCGCTGGCGCTGCCCATCGCGATGTGGCTGCTGGCGGTAGCCAGCATCATCACGCTGGGCCAGCGGGTCGCCTCGGTGCGCCGTTCGCCGGGCGCCGACCAGCCGCTGCCGTCGAGTGCGCCGTCGAAGGAGCAGCCATGAGCGTCCCCACCGGCGGTGTGCCGTCCTTCGGGGGTTTCGACGTCCCGATGGGCGAGCAGCTCAAGGACCTCGGCTATGCCGCGGGTTGGGGGCTGATCCGGACCATGCCGGAGTTCGCCGCCCGCAACATGTTCGACGCCGGTGCGCTGTATGCGGCGCGCGGCGGTGGTCCCGAGCAGCTGCGCAAGAATCTGGCCCGCGTGCTGGGTGTGCGGCCGGCCAAGGTGCCGGGCCGCGTCATCCGCGCCTCGCTGGCGTCGTACGGCCGTTACTGGCGGGAGGCCTTCCGGCTGCCGTCGATGAACCAGCGCACGCTCGGGGAGAGGCTCCGGCACTGCCTGGTGGGTACCGACCACATCGCCCGCGGGCTCGAGAACGGTAACGGCGTCATCCTGGCGCTGCCGCACAGCGGCAACTGGGACATGGCCGGTGTCTCGGTGGTGCACCAGTACGGCAAGTTCACGACGGTGGCCGAGCGTCTCAAACCCGAGTCGCTGTACAACCGGTTCGTCGAGTACCGCGAGTCGCTGGGATTCGAGATTCTGCCGCTGACGGGGGGAGTGCGCCCGCCGTTCGACGTGCTGACCGAGCGGTTGGAGGCCAACCGCATCGTCTGCTTGATGGCCGACCGGGACCTGTCCCGAAATGGCGTGCAGGTCAACCTCTTCGGCGAGCCGACCCGCATGCCCGCCGGCGCTGCCAAGCTCGCGCTGAAGACCGGTGCGACGCTGCTGACCGTGCACTGCTGGAACAAGCCCAACGACTGGCAGTTCGACATCTCCGGGCCGGTCGACACCTCGAGCGGCGACGTTGCGACCATCACGCAGGCTCTGGCCACCCGCTTCGAAGCGGGCATCGCCGCGCACCCCACGGACTGGCACATGCTGCAACCGCAGTGGCTGGCCGACCTGTCCGAGGAACGTCGGGCCCGGTTGGCCGGGAACGACTGATGCGCATCGGCATGGTGTGCCCGTACTCGTTCGACGTACCGGGCGGCGTTCAGGCACACGTGCTGCAACTGGCCGAGGTGATGCGCGGCTACGGCCACACGGTCAGTGTGCTGGCGCCCTCGTCGGCCGAGACGCACGCCGACCTGCCCGACTACGTCGTCTCCGGCGGCAAGGCCGTGCCCATCCCGTACAACGGGTCCGTGGCGCGGCTGCGATTCGGGCCGGCCACCCGCCGGATGGTCAAGCGCTGGATCGTCGAGGGCGACTTCGACGTACTGCACCTGCACGAGCCCAATGCCCCGAGCCTGTCGCTGCTGGCGCTCATGGTGGCCAACGGCCCGATCGTCGCGACGTTCCATACGTCGACCACGAAGTCGTTGACACTCAACGTCTTTCAGGGAATTCTGCGGCCCTGGAACGAGAAGATCATGGGTCGCATCGCGGTGTCCGATCTGGCACGGCGCTGGCAGATGGAAGCCCTTGGCTCGGATGCTGTCGAGATTCCCAACGGCGTCGACGTGTCGGCGTTCGACAACGCGCCGCTGCTGCCCGGCTATCCGCGGCCCGGCCGCACGGTGCTGTTCCTCGGCCGGTTCGACGAGCCGCGCAAAGGCATGCAGGTGCTCGTCGGCGCGCTGCCCAAGCTCGTGGCGGCCTGCCCGGACGTCGAGGTGCTGGTCGTCGGCCGCGGCGACGAGGAGGCACTCAAGGAGACCGTCGGCGAGCATGCGGGGCACCTGCGGTTCCTCGGTCTGGTCGATGATGCCGAGAAGGCGTCGGCGATGCGCAGCGCCGACGTCTACTGCGCCCCGAACACCGGCGGCGAGAGCTTCGGCATCGTGCTGGTCGAGGCCATGGCCGCGGGTACACCCGTGGTGGCCAGCGACCTGGACGCCTTCCGGCGCGTGCTGGACCAGGGTGCGGCGGGCCGGCTGGTGCCGGTCGACGACGCCGAAGCCCTCGGCGAAGCGCTGGTCGAGATGCTGTCGAACGACGCCGCCCGCCGCCGGTACGCCGAGGCGGCCGCCCAGGCGGTGCGGCGATACGACTGGTCGGTGGTCGCGCAGCAGATCATGCTGGTCTACGAGACGGTGGCCGGATCGGGGATCAAGGTCAGGGTGGAGGCCTGATGAGCTGGCTGCTGATCGTCGCACTGGTCTTGCTGGTGCTCACGGTCCTGTTCACCGTCGTGTGGGCCTATCAGACCGCGCATCGGCTCGACCGGCTGCACGTCCGCTACGACCTGTCGTGGCAGGCTCTGGACGGGGCGCTGGCCCGGCGCGCGGTGGTGGCCCGGGCCGTCGCCGCCGACGCGTACGGTTCCCGGCCGGCGGGCCGCCGTCTCGCGGCGCTGGCGGACGAAGCCGAGCGGGCACCGCGCGCGGCCCGCGAGGCCGCCGAGAACGAACTGTCGGGAGCCCTGGCGCAGGTCGATCCGGCATCCATCCCGGTCACCCTGGTCGCCGAGCTCGCCGACGCCGAGGCCCGGGTACTGCTGGCCCGCCGCTTCCACAACGACGCCGTGCGCGACACCCTCGCCCTGCGCGAGCGCACCCTGGTGCGCTGGCTGCACCTGGGTGGAACCGCGGCCATGCCAACGTATTTCGAGATCGTCGAGCGGGCGTCGCGGCACGAGCCCGGCGCGGTGGGACGACGCACGTCGGCCCGCGTGGTGCTGCTGGACCAGGACGGGCAGGTGCTGCTGTTCTGCGGCAGCGACCCGGCCGCCGACCCGCTGATGGCGCCGCGGTGGTGGTTCACCGTCGGGGGAGCGGTCGAACCGGACGAATCGCTGCCCGACGCGGCAGCCCGTGAGGTGGCCGAGGAGACCGGGCTGAAGGTCGACCCGGCCGATCTGATCGGCCCGGTGTGGCGGCGTGAGGCGGTGTTCGAGTTCAACGGGTCTGTGATCCGCAGCGAGGAATTCTTCTTCGTGTACCGCACCTCACGATTCGAGCCGGTGACCACCGGTCACACCACGGTCGAACGGCAGTCGATCCACGCCCACCGCTGGTGCGACGCGGCGGTCATCGCCCGGCTGGCCGCCGATGGTGAGACTGTCTACCCATTGCAGCTCGGCGAATACCTTTCCCTCGCAGGCGAATTGGCGGACGGGAAGGCTCCGGCGGCGATGGCCGGCCCGGCGCCGCAGACCATCCGCTGACCTGCGCGGATAACCGATTTGGTACGGCCACTAGACTTGGCGGGTACCAAATTCTTGAGGGAGATTGCAGTGGATACCGCAGCGGACAACAGCGGTCAGACGGGCACCGCCCGGGTCAAGCGCGGCATGGCCGAGATGCTGAAGGGCGGCGTCATCATGGACGTCGTAACACCCGAGCAGGCGCGCATCGCCGAAGGCTCAGGCGCCGTAGCCGTCATGGCGCTCGAGCGCGTGCCCGCCGATATCCGCGCGCAGGGTGGCGTCTCGCGGATGAGCGACCCGGACATGATCGAGGGCATCATCGACGCCGTCACCATCCCGGTGATGGCCAAGGCCCGCATCGGCCACTTCGTCGAGGCGCAGATTCTGCAGAGCCTCGGCGTGGACTACATCGACGAGTCCGAGGTGCTGACCCCGGCCGACTACACCCACCACATCGACAAGTGGAAGTTCACCGTGCCGTTCGTGTGCGGCGCCACCAACCTGGGTGAGGCCCTGCGTCGCATCAACGAGGGCGCGGCCATGATCCGCTCGAAGGGTGAGGCCGGCACCGGTGACGTCTCCAACGCCACTACGCACATGCGCAAGATCGGCGGCGAGATCCGTCGGCTGACGTCGCTGTCGGAGGACGAACTGTACGTTGCCGCAAAGGAATTGCAGGCGCCGTACGAGCTGGTGGTCGAGGTCGCGCGGGCCGGCAAGCTGCCCGTGACGCTGTTCACCGCCGGTGGCATCGCCACCCCGGCCGACGCCGCGATGATGATGCAGCTGGGCGCCGAAGGCGTGTTCGTCGGTTCGGGCATCTTCAAGTCGGGTGACCCGGCCGCTCGTGCCGCGGCCATCGTCAAGGCCACGACGTTCTACGACGACCCGGACACGCTGGCCAAGGTGTCGCGCGGTCTGGGTGAGGCCATGGTCGGCATCAACGTGGAGGACGTGCCGGAGCCTCATCGGCTCGCAGAGCGTGGCTGGTAAAACCAACAGGTGGCAATCGAGCAGATACTCGACCTCGAACAACTCGAGGTCAACATCTACCGCGGCAGTGTCTTCAGCCCGGAATCGGGTTTTCTGCAGCGCACTTTCGGTGGCCACGTAGCCGGTCAGTCGTTGGTGTCGGCGGTGCGCACCGTGGAGCCGAAGTACCAGGTGCACTCGCTGCACGGGTACTTCCTGCGTCCCGGTGACGCCCGCGCACCGACGGTGTACATGGTGGAGCGCATTCGCGACGGTGGGTCGTTCTGCACCCGCCGCGTGAGTGCCATCCAGCACGGCGAGAACATCTTCTCGATGTCGGCGTCGTTCCAGACCGACCAGTCCGGCATCGAGCACCAGGACGCCATGCCGGTGCCGCCGCCGCCCGACCTGTCGAAGGGCTTCCGGTCCGCCGGGGCGTTCGACGACGCCGGGTTCGCCCAGTTTGCCGAATGGGACGTGCGCATCGTGCCGCGCGACCAGGTCGTCCGGGTGCCCGGCAAGGCGTCGCAGCAGCAGGTCTGGTTCCGGCACCGCGACCCGCTGCCCGACGACCACGTCCTGCACATCTGCGCCCTGGCCTACATGAGCGACCTGACCCTGCTGGGTTCGGCGCAGGTGAATCACCTTGAGGTACGCAAACATATGAACATCGCCTCGCTGGACCACGCCATGTGGTTCATGCGGCCGTTCCGGGCCGACGAATGGCTGCTGTACGACCAGTCGTCGCCGTCGGCGTGCGGCGGCCGCGCGCTGACGCAGGGCAAGATTTTCAACCAGTACGGCGAGATGGTGGCCGCCGTGATGCAGGAGGGGCTGACCCGCTACAACCGCGGCTTCGTCCCACCGGCCGAGTGAGCCCGCACGTCGGTGTCCTGGCCTTGCAGGGGGACACCCGAGAGCATCTGGCTGCCCTGCGCGAAGCGGGCGCCGAGGTGTCCACGGTCCGGCGCCTCACGGAGCTGAATGCCGTTGACGCCCTGGTGATCCCGGGCGGCGAGTCCACCGCGATGAGCCACCTGCTGCGCGAGCTGGAACTCCTCGAGCCGCTGCGCGACCGCCTGGCCGCGGGCATGCCGTGCTACGGATCGTGCGCCGGCATGATCCTGCTCGCCACCGAGATCAACGACGCCGGTGTGCCGGGCCGTGAGGCCCTGCCGCTACGCGGGATCGATATGACGGTGCGGCGCAACGCCTTCGGCCGGCAGGTCGACTCGTTCGAAGACGACCTCGATTTCGTCGGCCTCGACGATCCCGTGCACGCGGTGTTCATCCGGGCGCCCTGGGTCGAGCGCGTCGGGCCCGACGTCGAGGTGCTGGCCCGCGCGGCCGGACACCCCGTCGCCGTCCGTCAGGGCCGCATGCTCGCGACGTCGTTCCACCCCGAGGTCACCGGCGACCGGCGCATCCACAAGCTCTTCGTCGAGTCCCTCTGACCGCGACAACCAGACGCGCAGGCGCTCGTAGATCCGCTCGTCGTTCAGCAGCGTGAAGTGGTGCGCCTCCGGTAGATGCAGGCGATTTTCGCGGTCAAACCCCATGTCGCGCTTGCGGCTTCGGCCTTGCGCGCTGCGCACCTGCACGAGTCCGTCGCCGAGTACCCAGCCGATCGGGTTGGCCGGCGTGCGGGCGATGGTCGCGGTCACGCAGTAGTACGAGACCCCCTCGAGCAGTGGCACGTCGATCGGCGGCTGCTGCGCCCGCAGGGCGTCCGGTTCGCAGTCGCGCCAGTCGCGTTCGTCGAGTGAGCCGAACCGCAAGTCTCTGATCCCGGTGCTGCGCCGGCGCAGCAGGTTGCCGAACGGGCGGGTCTCGGGCAGTGCGCTGAGCGCCGCCGACCCGTAGTGCACGACCTTCTCCAACGGTGCGCCGGTGTGCGGGGTGCCCAGCGTGACGACGGTGCGCACCCGATTCACCCATGACGCGCCGGGCACCGCGCACGCCGATCGGACGACCAACCCGCCCATCGAATGGCCGACCAGGGATATCGACGTGACCGGCACCGGCCAGGCGGCCACCAGCTGGTCCAGCAGTTCGGACAGCAGCACGCCGTTGTCGGAGATGTGCAGGCCGGTGTTGTAGCGAATCTCGACGCCGGTGATGCCGATGTCGGCCCCGAGCCGCTGGGCGTACGTCGGCCGCTTTCCCAGGGCCCAGAAGGCCTCGGTCTCGATCAGGCCGTGGAGGAACACCACGACGTCACCCGTCGCGGCCGGATAAGCGGCGCGCAGGCTGTCGGTGTCGAGGGTGACCGGCCGGCCGTCGACCCGCACCGACATCGTCGTCGCCAGCACGGAACCCTGCTCGTGGAGCTTGTCGCCGATCAAACCCTGCAGCACCGCGAGGACGCGTGCGCCACCGGCCTGATCGGACAGCTTGCCTGCGGTCTGGTCGTGCACGGCTTTGCCGGCGATGGGCGCGGCCGTGGTGGCCACATGGCTGATGGTGGAGTAGACGCCGTCGGTGATGGCGTCGTAGACGACCTTCACGGGCTTGGCGGCCGGGCCGACGCCAAGGCCCACCAGTCGGAAGACCCGCTCGGAGATGGCGCGCTGGACCTTGTGGATGCCGTCGACGGCGGTGCCCAGCTCGTTGAGTCCGAGCTCGGTGAGGGCGGCGGCTTCGCTGGCGAGAGGGTCGTCCATAGGTTGAGTGTACGACTGTTCACTGGAGGGCCTTCTGTGAATCCGCTGATTGTGAGCAGTTTCATCACGTCCGCACGTCATAGCGGCGGCTCGCCCGCTTCACAGCTGGGCCATAGCTGGGGCTGCCTTAATGGTCGGGTGACTACGACATCCGCCGCCGTCCTGGACGCCCCGATGGCCGAGCCGGAGATCACGGCACCCACCAAGACCCGCGAGCGCGCGGCGCTGGCCGTGCTGCTGATCGTGACGGCCGTCGGCTACCTGTGGAACATCACGGTCAACGGCATGGGCAACCAGTTCTATGCCGCCGCCGTGTGGGCCGGCTCCCGGAACTGGGAGGCGCTGTTGTTCGGCTCCATCGACCCGAACAACGTCATCACCGTCGACAAGCCGCCGCTGTCGCAGTGGGTGATGGCGCTGTCCGGGCAGATTTTCGGCTTCAGCAGCGCGAGCATGTTGATCCCCGAGGCGTTGATGGCCGTCGGCTCGGTGTGGCTGCTCTGCGCCGCGGTACGACGGGCCAGTGGTCCGGCGGCCGGGCTGCTCGCCGGTGCGGTGCTCGCGCTGACCCCGGTGTCCGCCATGATGTTCCGCTTCAACAACCCCGACGCGGCCATGGTGCTGCTGATGACACTGGCCGCGTACTTCACGGTCCGTGCGCTCGACAACGGTGCACATGGCGCGGCTCGCCGCGGCGGCGCCAAGTGGATGGCCCTTGCCGGTGTCGCACTGGGTTTCGCGTTCCTGGCCAAGATGCTCGAGGGTCTGATGGTCATGCCGGCGCTCGGTCTGACGTACCTCGTCGCCGCGCCCGTCGCGCTACGCGCCCGGCTGTGGCACCTGCTCGGTGCACTCGCGGCCATGCTGGTCTCCGCCGGCTGGTTCGTGGTGTTGACGATCCTGTGGCCGGCGTCGTCCCGGCCCTACATGGCCGGCTCGACCGACAACAGTTTCATGAATCTGGTGTTGGGCTACAACGGCTTTGGTCGCGTGCTCGGCAAGAACCACATGGGTAAGAGCGACCCCGACAAGCCGTCGACGGTGCACACCCTCACCGGGGAACACGCCGGACACGCCGCCGGTGAGACGATCAAGACCGCCGGGCACCATGGCTTCGGCATGGGTGATCAGACTCAGGGCCTGCCGCGGCTGTTCACCGGTGAATTCGGTTTCGAGATCGGCTGGCTGGTGCCGGCCGCGCTGCTGGCCACCGTGCTCGTACTGATCTCGCGCGGTCGCGCACCGCGCACCGATCGGGTCCGGGCCGGCGCCATCCTGTTCGGCGGCTGGCTCGTCAGTGTCGGCCTGGTGCTGAGCTTCATGAAGACCAACGTGCACCCGTACTACTGCCTCGCGCTGGCTCCGGCCATGGCGGCGATGTTCGCCGTCTTCGTCATCGAGTTCTGGCGCCGCCGGGACTCCCGGTTCCACCGGATCGGCTTGGCCGCAGTGCTTTTGGCCAGCGGGATGTGGGGCTTCGTGATTCTCGGCCGCAACGCCGACTGGCTGCCCGCACTGCGCTGGGTGATCCTGGCTGCCGCCGTCGTCGGCACGGTCGCATTCGTGTGGCCCGGGCGTCAGCGGGTGGCGGCAGCCGCGGTGGCGTTGGCGATGTTCGGCGCTGTCGGGGGTTCGGTGGCCTACTCGCTCGCGACCTTCGGCCAGCCGCACCTCGGCGGCGGGCCTTCCGTCGGCCCCGCGGACAAGGACGACAAACACGGCGGCTGGGGTCAGCGTGACGAGAACCCCCAACTGAACGCGCTGCTCAAGGCCACGAGCACCAAGTGGTCCGCGGCGATCGACCGGTCGTCGCCGGCCGCCGGTCTGGAGCTCGACACCCGCACGCCCGTCATCGCGATCGGTGGCTTCGGCGGGTCCGATCCGGCGCCGACGCTGCAGCAGTTCCAGTCCTACGTGGCGGCCCACGAGGTGGCGTACTACATCGTCTCCGACAACAAGGGGCACTGGGGCGCCGATGCGCACAGCGACATCGCCGACTGGGTGGGCGTCAACTTCGCGCCGATGAAGGTCGGGTCGGACACCGTCTACAACCTGCTGCAGCCGGTCCGGAAGTAGTGATTGACCAGGCCTGTCGGGGCCTCCGATTCGTCCACGTAAACTGATCAGCTGACGTTTGATCAGAAAGAGGGCGTACACGCATGAGCGGCCATTCCAAGTGGGCGACAACCAAGCACAAGAAGGCCGTCATCGACGCCAAGCGCGGCAAGATGTTCGCCAAGCTGATCAAGAACATCGAGGTCGCGGCCCGCGTCGGCGGCGGCGACCCGGCCGGTAACCCGACCCTGTACGACGCCATCCAGAAGGCCAAGAAGAGCTCGGTACCGAACGACAACATCGAGCGGGCCCGCAAGCGCGGCGGCGGCGAGGAAGCCGGCGGCGCCGACTGGCAGACCATCATGTACGAGGGCTACGGCCCCAACGGTGTCGCGGTGCTCATCGAGTGTCTGACCGACAACCGCAACCGCGCCGCCGGTGAGGTCCGCGTCGCGATGACCCGCAACGGCGGCAACATGGCCGACCCGGGTTCGGTCGCCTACCTGTTCTCCCGCAAGGGCATCATCACGCTCGAGAAGAACGGCCAGACCGAGGACGACGTGCTGATGGCCGTCCTCGATGCCGGTGCCGAAGAGGTCAACGACCTCGGTGACTCGTTCGAGGTCATCTGCGAGCCCACCGACCTGGTCGCGGTGCGTACCGCGCTGCAGGACGCCGGCATCGACTACGACTCGGCCGAGTCCGGCTTCCAGTCGTCGGTGTCCGTCGAGGTCGACCTCGAGGGCGCCCGCAAGGTGTTCAAGCTCGTCGACGCCCTCGAGGACAGCGACGACGTCCAGAACGTCTACACCAACGTCGAGATCCCGGACGACGTCGCCGCGCAGCTCGACGAGGAGTAGCCGCTCCGGCGGTAGCCTGCCGAGCATGTCCGAGCCGCCTCCGTTCAGCCCGACTGTCACGCTGCTGACCGTCAGTCGGGTGTGGGACGCCGCATTCGCCGACGCTCTCAAGCCCCTCGGGCTGACGACGCGCAAGTACGGACTGCTCGGGCACATCCGGGGCAGCGCCGGCATCTCGTTCAGTGAACTCGCCCGGCGTTCGCGCATCACCGTGCAGAGTGCGCACGCGGCGGTCGCGGCGTTCGTCGAGGCGGGACTCGTCGACGACAGCACGGCGCACGCCGGTGCTGCTTCTACGTTGCGCGTGACGGCCGCGGGGGAGTCGTTGCTGAACCGCGCGGCTGACGTCGTGGCCCGTCTGGACACCGAGTTCGCGGCACAAAACCCTGAACTGACCGACGCATTACGCGAGTACATGAGACGAGTCATGTCCGCTTCGCCATAACCTTCAGTTAGACTGAAGGTTATGCAAGCGTTGTTGCTGTCCGTCCACGTCGTCGCGGGCATCCTCTTCGTCGGGCCGATCGCCGTGGCCACCAGCCTGTTTCCCCGCTACGCGCCGGCCGGCGGACCGTCGGCGAACGCGGAACGCAACGACGGCGTCGCCCGTGCGCTGCACCGCATCACACGCGTCTACGGGGTGCTGGCGCTCGTTGTGCCCGTCGTCGGCCTCGCCCTCGCCGGTGTCCAGGGGCGCTCGACCGAGGTCTGGATCATCGTGGCCATGGTGCTCACGGCCATCGCCGGCGGACTGCTCGCGTTCCAGATCGCCCCGCGTCAGCGGGCGGCGCTCGCCGCGCCCGACGATGGGCGGCAGTTGCGCACCCTCGGCATGGTGACCGGCATGTTCAACCTGCTGTGGGTGATCGTCGTGGTGCTGATGGTCGTGCACCCGGGCTCCAGGTACGTGTGAGCATCCGACCCGGCGTGTCACATCGGTGTCGCGCAGCGGAAACCCGCAGCCGCACTGCAAGATGTCCCGATGGCAGCGGTGACGGATCCGGACGGGGTGGAGTGGCGCGTGCGCCGGCGCTGGTGGCCGTTCTGGGATGTGTTCGACATCGTCGACATCGCGTTCCTGGATTGGGTGGGCGTGGTGCTGGCTCTTCCGCTGTTGATCCTGTGGCCGTTCTGGCTGCTGGCCAAGCTGTTCGGGGTGCGCTGGAAGATCATCGTGGAACACGGTGGCGCCGAGACGCACCGTGAACTCGTCCGCTGGTGGGGAGCGTCGGAAGCGCGCATCGCCGAACTGACCCAGGAGATTCGGCAGGGCGCGCGGTCGGGGTACTTCCAGATCTGAGCGTGTCCCTGGCGCAACCTGTCGCCACCGCCCGCTAAGCTATCGAACAGCTGTTCGGGACCTAGTGAGGAGTGGGCGTGCGGGTGATGGGCGTCGACCCTGGTCTGACGCGCTGTGGTCTCTCGATGATCGAGGGAGGCACGGGGCGCAAGGTGACCGCGCTCGATGTCGACGTGGTGCGCACCCCGTCCGACGTCGAACTGCAGCGGCGGCTGCTGACCATCAGCGACACCGTCGAGCACTGGATGGACACGCATCGTCCCGACGTCATCGCCATCGAGCGGGTCTTCGCCAACCAGAACGCCAACACCGCCATGGGCACTGCACAGGCCGGCGGCGTCATCGCGCTGGCGGCGGCGCGCCGGGGCATCGACGTGTACTTCCACACGCCCAGTGAGGTGAAGGCCGCGGTCACCGGAAACGGTCGTGCGGACAAGGCTCAGGTCACCACCATGGTCACCAAAATTCTTGGGCTGCAACAGAAACCGACTCCGGCCGACGCGGCTGACGCGCTCGCGCTGGCCATCTGCCACTGCTGGCGGGCGCCCATGATCGCCCGGATGGCCGCGGCGGAGGCCAAGGCCGCGGAGTTCAAGAAGCAGTACGCAGCGAAGGTGAAGGCGGCGCGCGCATGATCGCATCGGTCCGTGGCGAGGTCATCGACATCGCGCTCGATCACGCGGTGATCGAGGCCGCCGGTGTCGGCTACAAGATCATGGCCACCCCCGCGACGCTGTCCACGCTGCGCCGCGGCACCGAGTCACGGCTGATCACCGCCATGATCGTGCGCGAGGATTCGCAGACCCTGTACGGCTTCGCCGACTCCGACGCCCGCGACCTGTTCAACACGCTGCTCGGCGTCTCGGGCGTCGGCCCCAAGATCGCGCTGGCGACCCTCGCGGTCTACGACGCCCCGACCCTGCGGCAGGCGCTGGCCGACGGCGACGTCACCGCTCTCACCCGGGTGCCGGGCATCGGCAAGCGCGGCGCCGAACGCATGGTCCTGGAACTGCGCGACAAGATCGGTGCGACGACGGGTGCCGGAGCGGGCGTCGCCGGTGGCCACTCCATTCGCGGTCCCGTCGTGGAAGCCCTTGTCGGACTTGGCTTTCCGGCCAAGCAGGCCGAAGAGGCCACCGACAAGGTGCTGGCCAACGATCCGGACGCCAACACCGCCACCGCGCTGCGGTCGGCCCTGTCGATGCTGGGTAAGAAGTGAGCCGGTTCGAGGACGAGGGCACCGAGCCCGACGAGCGGGACGTCTCGCCCGCACTCACTGTCGGCGAGGGCGACGTCGACGCCAGCCTGCGGCCCAAATCGCTACGCGAGTTCATCGGCCAGCCCCGGGTCCGCGAGCAGCTGCAGCTGGTGCTCGAAGGCGCCAAGAACCGCGGCGGTACCCCCGACCACATCCTGCTGTCCGGCCCGCCCGGTCTGGGCAAGACGTCGCTGGCCATGATCATCGCCGCCGAGCTGGGGTCGTCGCTGCGTGTCACCTCCGGGCCTGCGCTGGAGCGCGCCGGCGACCTGGCCGCCATGCTCAGCAACCTGGTCGAGGGCGACGTTTTGTTCATCGACGAAATCCATCGCATCGCCCGGCCCGCCGAAGAGATGCTGTACCTCGCCATGGAGGACTTCCGGGTCGACGTGGTGGTCGGTAAGGGACCCGGCGCGACGTCGATTCCGCTGGAGGTCGCGCCGTTCACCCTGGTCGGGGCGACGACAAGGTCGGGCGCACTGACCGGCCCGTTGCGTGACCGGTTCGGGTTCACGGCACACATGGACTTCTACGAACCGCCCGAGCTGGAGCGGGTGCTCGCCCGGTCGGCCGGCATCCTCGGCATCGAACTCGGTGCCGAAGCCGGTGCCGAAGTGGCTCGGCGGTCCCGCGGCACGCCCCGTATCGCGAACCGGCTGCTGCGCCGGGTCCGGGACTATGCCGAGGTCCGTGCCGACGGCGTCATCACCCGCGACGTGGCCAAGGCCGCACTCGCCGTCTATGACGTCGACGAGCTCGGCCTGGACCGGCTGGACCGGGCCGTATTGACCGCGCTGACAAAGAGTTTCGGGGGCGGCCCGGTCGGGGTCTCGACGCTGGCGGTCGCGGTCGGGGAGGAGGCCACCACCGTCGAGGAGGTGTGCGAGCCGTTCCTGGTGCGGGCCGGGATGATCGCCCGGACGCCGCGGGGGCGCGTGGCGACGCCGCAGGCGTGGACGCACCTGGGCCTGCAACCGCCGATAAACGGACTTGGACAGGCCGGGCTGTTTGAATAGGACCCATGCTGACCGCAGGGTTGATCGTTGCCGGCCTCGCCGCGCTGCTGCACGTGTACATCTTCGTGATGGAGTCGCTCACCTGGACTTCGCCGCGGACCCGAGCCACCTTCGGGCTCACCGAGCAACAGGCGGTGGACACCAAGGAGCTGGCGTTCAACCAGGGGTTCTACAACCTGTTCCTGGCGATCGTCACCGCCGTCGGTATCGCGGCGATCATCTTGGGATGTAACGCGGTCGGGCTGGCGCTGATCTTCGCCGGCATCGGGTCGATGGCCGCCGCAGCGCTGGTGCTGTTGCTGTCGTCCCCGGAGAAAGCGCGGGCCGCCATCACGCAGGGCATCTTCCCGGTGCTCGGCATCGTCGCGTTGTTGATCGGATCGCTGGGGTGATTCGTCGCTGCGCGACCGTCGCTGCCGCCGTCGTGTTGGCCTTCACCGGTGGCGGCACGTCCGCCGCGGATCCGCCTCCCGACCCGGTGCAGCTGGCCGACACGCTCGTCGCCGACGAGCAGGCCGTGCGGGATCCGGCGACGCCGGAGCCCGCGTTGATCGACGCTGCGCACCGGCAGCAGGTCGCCTATCGCGAGATCGCCAGGCATCCGGAGTGGGATGCGGTCATCGCGCCGCGCATCCCGCCGGCACTGGCCGCGGCGTACGGCCGCAACGTCGACGCCGGCCGGCAGCTGGCCGGGATGACACCTCCGCGCGACAACCTCCCGCCGTGGACCATCCAGCCGCCGGCGCCCGCCGACGAACTGCTCGGCTACTACCGCGAGGCGCAGGCGGCATCCGGGGTCGACTGGACGTACCTGGCGGCGATCAACCTGATCGAGTCGCGGTTCGGCCGGATCAACGGCGACAGCACGGCCGGGGCACAGGGGCCCATGCAGTTCCTGCCGTCGACGTTCGCCGCGTACGGCTCCGGTGACATCCGTTCGCCGCGCGATTCGATTCTCGCGGCGGGCCGCTATCTGGCGGCCAACGGTTTCGCCACCGACCATGACGGCGCCCTGCACCACTACAACCATTCCGGCGCGTATGTCCGTGCCGTCAACGACTATGCGGCAGTGCTGGCTGCCGATCCCGCCGCGTTCGCGGGCTACTACCAATGGCAGGTCTACTTCCGGACCACATCGGGCGACGTGTTGCTGCCGGTCGGCTATTCGGCCTGAGCCGTCAGTGATGTGACAGCAGGTGCGTGCTCACCTGATCGCCGCCGGCGCGTTTGGCGACATACATGGCGTGGTCGGCCGACGCCAGGAGCTGGTCCATGACCGGCCGGCTGCCGGCCGGCGCGTGGGCGATCCCGAAGCTCGCCGTCATGTACCACGGCTTCGTGGCGATGCTCCGGCGTAGCCGCTCGGTGAAGCGCAGGGCAGTGGCCTGATTGCCACGGATGGCGATGACGAACTCCTCGCCGCCGATCCGAGCCGCGACCGCACCTTTGGGCAGGGCGTTCATGATGGCCCCGGCGACGTCCATCAGAACCCGGTCGCCGACGGCGTGCCCGAGCGTGTCGTTGATGCGTTTGAAGTCGTCCAGGTCCAGGAGGATGACGCTGATCTCGGATTCGGCGTGGGGACCGGCGAGCAGCGGGCGGATGGCCTGTTCGAAACCGCGGCGATTGGGCAATTGCGTCAGTGGGTCCAGGTGGGCCACGGCGGAGTCGTCGCCCAGCAGCATCACCAGCACATGCACGGCGAGCGGGAGCAGCAGCGTGTTGGCGACGAGCCCGACGAACACTGCGGCAGCCAGCTGCGGATCGCCTTGCTCCGCCAGTCGGACCCCGCAGGTCGCGGCGGTCAGGATGGCGGTCACGGCCACCGACGCCAGGTATTTGGACGTGTGGAAGGACGCCACGTACGCGGCGAGCAGCGCGAACACAAAGCCGCCCAGAGCCGCCGCCTTGGGGTCGCGCTGCACCAGACACACGCCGGCGATACAGAACTGCAGCAGGATCACGATCACGGTGGACTGGCGCCGGCGCGGCCAGCGCGTCAGCCACACGATCGAGCACCCGATGGCGACGACACCGGCGACGACCGGCACCGCGACGGAGAAGACGGTCGCCGGGCCGGACGGACTCCAGATCGTCGCGAGGCCGACCGCGCCGCCACTGAGGACGATCAGTCCGACGATGATGCGGGTGTAGGGCTGCAGGCCACGGTTCTCGATGTACGCGGACAGCCATTCATAGTGGTCGGGCCGGTGCCACCATTGCCGAATTCGCTGCCAGGCCAACGTCCCGAACCTCCCTCACACCCGGGAAAAGCTAGCGCATTGTTAACTGGATTGCACGGCGTAGAGGCTTATCCGCACGAAATTCCCATCTTACTTTCGCGAAAATAATTGCTAGTGCGATGTCCCGCTTGATGGGTCGTGGAATCGCACGCGGTGTGGTGGTCGGCGTTGACGCCCTTGATGGCACACTGGTCTCTACCGCGGCACGGCGTACGGCTGGTCCGGCCCGCTTGCCTGTTCACAGACTCAACAGAACGAAAGATTTTCGCTGTCATGGATTTGGTCGTCTTCCTGCCGCTGCTCCTGGTCATGGGTGCCTTCATGTTCTTCGCGTCGCGGCGGCAGCGGAAGCAGATGCAGGCCACGATCGACCTGCACAACTCGCTGAAGGTGGGCGACCGCGTGCACACCACGTCCGGTCTGCAAGGCACCATCGCCCGGATCGACGACGACAACGTGGATCTGGAGATCGCTCCCGGCGTCGTCACCACCTGGATGAAGCTCGCCGTGCGCGACCGCATCGAGCCCGAGACCGAGGCCGCCGCTGAGGACGTGACCTCGGCTGCCGTCGAAGAGGGCGCGCCGAAGACCGAAGGCTGACATTCCCGCTCCAACACGTACCCTTTGCGGGGCTGACGTACCGATCTCAAGGAGACCCTAGAACCGTGGCATCGTCTTCGGCGCCGGTGCACCCATACCGCTATTTGTCGTTGTTCCTGGCGCTGCTGATCGGCGCCTACCTTCTGGTGTTTCTCACCGGCGACAAGCAGGCCAAGCCCAAGCTGGGCATCGACCTGCAGGGCGGTACCCGGGTCACCCTGACTGCACGTACCCCTGACGGCTCGACGCCGACCCGCGAGGCGCTGATCCAGGCCCAGGAGATCATCGGCGCCCGTGTGAACGGCCTCGGTGTCTCGGGTTCCGAGGTTGTGATCGACGGTTCGAACCTGATCATCACGGTGCCCGGCCAGGACGGCAGCGAGGCCCGCAACCTGGGCCAGACCGCGCGGCTGTACATCCGGCCCGTCGTGCACGTCATCCCGGCGCAGGGCGCGCAGCCCGCGAAGCCCGCCGCGCCGGCTGCTCCGGCTCCCGGTGGCATCCCCGGCGGGCCCGGTGGTCTGCCCGGCATGCCCGGTATGCCGCCGCTGATCGCGCCCGCCGAGCCGGAGGCCCCGGTCGTCCCGCCGACGCCGGGCATGCCCGCGCACCCGGCCTCGACCGAGCCGGCACCCGCCCCGGCCCCGCAGCCGCGGCCCTTCCCGGAGGAGCCGACCCCGGCGCCGTCGGACACCTCGGCCACGCCTGCCCCGCCGGCACCTGCCGCTCCGGGTGCACCTGAACCGGGTGCCCCCGCCGCTCCGGCCCCGGGCGCACCGGGCGTCCCCGCACCGGGTGCCCCCGCGCCCGCGCCGGGAGCGCACGGCCCCAAGGCCGAACTGGCCCAGCGCATCGCCGACGAGAAGGCCCTGCGTCAGAGCACGCAGCCGCAGATCCAGCTGCTGGCTCTGCAGTTCCAGGCCACCCGCTGCGACCAGCAGGACGTGCTGGCCGGCAACGACGACCCGAACCTGCCGCTGGTGACCTGCTCCAAGGACCACAAAGAGGTCTACCTGCTGGACAAGTCGATCATCAGCGGTGACGAGATCAAGGACGCGTCGTCCGGTCTGAACCAGCAGCAGGGCGAGTACGTCGTCGACGTCACGTTCAAGGAGAAGGCCGCCGAGGTGTGGGCCGACTTCACTGCCAAGAACATCGGCACCCAGACCGCGTTCGTGCTCGACTCCCAGGTCGTCAGCGCGCCGGCCATCCAGGAGGCGATCCCGGGCGGCCGCACGCAGATCACCGGCCACTTCAACGCCTCGACGGCGAAAGACCTGGCCAACGTGCTGAAGTACGGCTCGCTGCCGCTGTCGTTCGAGTCGTCGGAGGCGGAGACGGTGTCGGCCACGCTGGGCCTGACGTCGCTGCGCGCCGGCTTGTGGGCCGGTCTGATCGGTCTCGGTCTGGTGCTGCTCTACTCGCTGGCCTACTACCGGGTCCTCGGCCTGCTCACCGCGCTGTCGCTGGTCGCGTCGGGCGCCATGGTGTTCGCGATCCTGGTGCTCCTGGGCCGGTACATCAACTACACGCTGGACCTGGCGGGTATCGCGGGTCTGATCATCGGTATCGGTACGACCGCCGACTCGTTCGTGGTGTTCTTCGAACGCATCAAGGACGAGATCCGAGAGGGACGCAGTTTCCGCTCGGCCGTGCCACGTGGTTGGGCACGCGCCCGCAAGACCATCGTCTCGGGTAACGCGGTCACCTTCCTGGCTGCCCTGGTGCTGTACATCCTGGCTGTCGGACAGGTGAAGGGCTTCGCGTTCACCCTGGGCCTGACCACGATCCTCGACATCGTGGTGGTGTTCCTGGTGACGTGGCCGCTGGTCTTCCTGGCGTCGAAGTCGGCGCGGATGGCCAAGCCTGCGTACAACGGTCTCGGCGCCGTGCAGCAGATTGCGCGCGAGCGGCGAGCGGCCAGCCTGACGGGACAGGGGTAACACCGACATGTCGAAGCACTCAACTGACGACACCGACCTGGAGCTGACCGAATCGGCTGCGGCCGAAGAGGATTCGGCCACCGAGATCGAGGAAACCACCGCCACCGAGCCGGGCGGCAGCCTGCCGCAGCACGGATTCTTCGTCCGCCTCTACACCGGTACCGGTGCATTCGAGGTCATCGGCAAGCGTCGTATGTGGTACGCGATCAGCGGCGTGATCATGCTGGTCATGATCGCCAGCATCCTGATCCGCGGTTTCAACTTCGGTATCGATTTCGAGGGCGGAACCAAGATCGCGATGCCGGTGGCGGGTGTGTCCACCACTGCCACTCCGCAGGCTGTCGAGGACGTCTTCAACAAGACGCTCGGCCATGCCCCCGAGTCGGTGGTGCGCGTCGGCAACGGCGACTCGGCCACCCTGCAAATCCGCACGGAGACCCTGTCGACGGCGGACACCGAGAAGGTGCGCAACGCCCTCTTCGACGCATTCCAGCCGAAGGGCGAGGACGGCAAGGCGTCCAAGGCCGTCATCAGCGATTCGGCGGTGTCGTCGACCTGGGGTGATCAGATCACCAAGAAGGCGCTGATCGCGCTGGTGGTGTTCATCGTCATCGTCTCGATCTACATCACCATCCGCTACGAGCGCTACATGGCGCTGGCAGCGCTGGCCTCGCTGGCCTTCGACCTGCTCAGCACGGCGGGTGTGTACTCGCTCGTCGGGTTCGAGGTCACGCCGGCCACCGTGATCGGTCTGTTGACCATCCTCGGCTTCTCGCTCTACGACACCGTGATCGTGTTCGACAAGGTCGAGGAGAACACCCACGGCTTCGAGCACACCACCCGCCGGACGTTCGCCGAGCAGGCCAACCTGGCGGTCAACCAGACCTTCATGCGGTCCATCAACACCAGCCTCATCTCGGCGCTGCCGATCATCTCGCTGATGGTGGTCGCGGTGTGGCTGCTGGGCGTGGGCACGCTCAAGGACCTGGCGCTGGTCCAGCTGGTCGGTGTCATCGTCGGTACCTACTCGTCGATCTTCTTCGCCACCCCGCTGCTGGTGTCGATGCGCGAGCGCACCGACCTGGTGAAGAACCACACCCGCCGGGTGCTCAACCGCCGCAAGTCGTCGATCGAGCGCGGCGTCACCGGTGGCGACGAGGTCACCGTCGGTGCGGTGAACGCACCGGAAAAGCCGGCGCCGGGGGCCAAGCCGTTGCGGCCCACCGGTAAGCCGTCGGGTAAGCGCACCCGGGGCTAGCCCTCGATGCCCGCCCGGTTCCGCCGAACCGCCTTGGCCGGTGCGGTGATGTTGGTGGCCGGTTTCGGCCTGTCCGGTTGTGACAGTTCGGCTGACGCCGTCGACTACATCGTCGACGGCGCGCTGCCCACCTACAACACCGCGTCGGTCGTCGGCGCGGCTTCCGGTGCGCCGCAAGCATTTTCGCGGGTACAGACGGGGTTCAACTATCGCGGGCCCGACGGGCAGGTGGTCGCCGATCGTGACTTCGGCACCGTTTCGGTGATGGGCCGGGCGCCACTGACGCTCGACTACAAGATCAACGACAGCGCCGTCTACTCCGACGGCAAGCCGGTCACGTGTGACGACATGGTGCTGGCCTGGGCGGCGCAGTCGGGGCAGTTCCCGGCGTTCGACGCGGCCAGCCGCGCCGGCTACAGCGACATCGCGGTCGTCGACTGCACCCCGGGGCAGAAGCGCGCCAGGGTGACGTTCGTCCGCGACCGCGACATCACCGACTACGGCCAGCTGTTCGCGGCGACGTCGATGCTGCCGGCGCACGTCCTGGACGACGCGCTCGGTCTCGGCGACGGCGGCGTGACGAAGGCGCTGCAGAGCGGTGACGCGCCGACCATCGACAAGATCGCCGACGCCTGGAACACCACCTGGGATCTGAAGCCCGACACGGACCTCAAGAAGTTCCCCTCGGCCGGCCCCTACAAGCTCGCGTCGGTGGCCAAGGACGGCTCGATCACGTTGGCGGCCAACGACAAATGGTGGGGCGCCAAGCCGGTGATCGGCAAGATCACGGTGGCGCCGCGGGGCGCCGACATCGCGAGCCGGATCAAGTCCGGCAAGGCCGAGGTCGTCGACATCGCCGCCGGCGTGGTCGGCAAGGACGATGTGCCGTCGAGCTACGTGCGCAGGGACAGCGCGTCCGATGACATTCAGCAGCTGATCTTCGCGGCCCAGGGTGTGCTGGCCGATCCGGCCGCGCGCCGCGCCGTCGCGCTGTGTACGCCGCGGGACGCGATCGCCGCCGCGGTCGGCGTCTACGTCAGCAATGCCCGGCTGAATACGGCGTCGGATGATTCCCTCGCGGTGGCCGAAAACGTCGACGCCAGTGGGCAGTTCGCCGCCGCCGACGTGGATGGGGCGCGCGCCGCGGCGGGCGGCCAGCCCCTGACCGTGCGGATGGGGTATCGCGGGCCGGATGCCCGGCTGGCCTCGGTGGTCGCCGCGATCACCAAGTCGTGCGCCGCCGCGGGCATCACCGTGCAGGAGGTCGCGTCGCCGGCGGTCGGTGCACAAAGCTTGCGCGCCAACGACATCGACGTGCTCCTGTCCGGTGGCGGGGGAGCCGCGGGCAGTGGTTCCAGCGGTTCGTCGGTGGTGGATTCGTACGCCCTGCACAGCGGCAACGGCAACGACCTGTCGGGTTACGCCAACGAACGCGTCGACGGCGTCATCGCCGCCCTGGCCGTGACCACCGACCCCAAGGAACAGGCGCGCCTGCTCGGTGAGGGAGCCGGGGTGCTGTGGGGCGACCTGCCGACGCTGCCGCTGTACCGCCAGCAGCGGACCCTGCTGGTGGCGAAAGACCTGACGCTCGTGCGCGCCAACCCCACGCGGTGGGGCGCCGGCTGGAACATGGACCGCTGGGGGAGCAAGTGACCGATCTCAACGCACTCTTCACCGAGCTGGTCCGTGAGGTGCCGGACTTTCCGGAGCCGGGCATCCAGTTCAAGGATCTGACGCCGTTGCTCGCCGACGGCCGCGGGCTTGCCGCGGTGACGGCCGCACTGGCTGAGGCCGCCGACGGTGTGGATCTGGTTGCCGGTATCGATGCACGCGGGTTCCTGCTGGGTGCCGCCGTCGCGACCCGGTTGGGTACCGGAGTTCTCGCGGTCCGCAAGGGCGGGAAGTTGCCGCCGCCGGTGCACAGCCAGTCCTACGCGCTGGAGTACGGCACCGCCACGCTGGAGATTCCCGCCGATGGGATCGATCTGACCGGCCGGCGCGTTGTCGTGATAGACGACGTGCTCGCCACCGGCGGAACGGTTGCTGCGACGGTCCGGCTGCTGCAGGCGGCAGGTGCGACGGTGACCGCGGCCGCGGTCGTACTCGAACTGAACGGCCTCGGTGGACGCGCTGTGCTGGAACCGCTGCCGGTCACGAGCCTGTACGTCGTCTGAGGGGCTATCCTCGACAAACCAGGTGTAGGAGGTGTGCGGCGTTGGCTGACGACAAGGTGACGCAGGTCCAGTCGGCGCCGCCCGAGCCGCCGCAGGCGGCGTCACTGGAAGCGGCCAAGGGCACCGTCAGCGCGTCCCGCCGTGTCCGTGCCCGGCTCGCCCGCCGTATGACCGCCCAGCGCAGCCTGGTCAATCCCGTCCTCGAGCCGCTCGTCGCGGTGCACCGCGAGTACTACCCCAAGGCCGATCTGGCGATCCTGCAGCGCGCTTACGAGATTGCCGAGGAGCGGCACGCGCCGCAGTTGCGCAAGTCCGGTGATCCGTACATCACCCATCCGCTGGCTGTCGCCAACATCCTGGCCGAGCTCGGCATGGACACCACGACGCTCGTCGCCGCGCTGCTGCACGACACCGTCGAGGACACCGGCTACACGCTCGAGGCGCTCACCGCCGAGTTCGGCACCGAGGTCGGTCATCTGGTCGACGGCGTCACCAAGCTGGACAAAGTGGTGCTGGGCTCGGCGGCAGAGGCCGAGACCATCCGCAAGATGATCATCGCCATGGCGCGCGATCCCCGCGTGCTGGTGATCAAGGTCGCCGACCGGCTGCACAACATGCGCACCATGCGGTTCCTGCCGCCGGAGAAGCAGGCCCGCAAGGCGCGCGAGACGCTCGAAGTGATTGCGCCGCTTGCCCATCGGCTCGGTATGGCGACCGTCAAGTGGGAGCTTGAGGACCTGTCCTTCGCGATCCTGCACCCCAAGCGGTACGAGGAGATCGTGCGGCTGGTCGCCGACCGGGCGCCGTCGCGTGACACCTACCTGGCCAAGGTGCGTGCCGAGATCGCCAATTCGCTGCAGGCCATGAAGATCAACGCGACCGTTGAAGGCCGGCCGAAGCACTACTGGTCCATCTACCAGAAGATGATCGTCAAGGGCCGCGACTTCGACGACATCCACGACCTGGTCGGTGTCCGCATTCTCTGCGACGAGATCCGCGACTGTTACGCCGCGGTCGGCGTCGTGCACTCGCTGTGGCAGCCGATGGCCGGGCGGTTCAAGGACTACATCGCGCAGCCGCGCTTCGGTGTCTACCAGTCGTTGCACACGACGGTCGTCGGCCCGGAGGGCAAGCCACTGGAGGTGCAGATCCGCACCATCGACATGCACCGCACCGCCGAGTACGGCATCGCCGCACACTGGCGGTACAAGGAAGCCAAGGGCCGCAACGGGTTACCCGCGGGCGGACACGCCACCGAGATCGACGACATGGCATGGATGCGCCAGCTGCTCGACTGGCAGCGTGAGGCGGCCGACCCGGGCGAGTTCCTCGAGTCGCTGCGTTACGACCTTGCCGTGCAGGAGATCTTCGTGTTCACGCCCAAGGGTGACGTGATCACGCTGCCGGCCGGTTCCACACCCGTCGACTTCGCGTACGCGGTGCACACCGAGGTCGGGCACCGCTGTATCGGCGCCCGCGTCAACGGCCGCCTGGTGGCGCTGGAGCGCAAGCTCGAAAACGGTGAAGTGGTCGAGGTTTTCACCTCCAAGGCCCAGAACGCCGGCCCGTCGCGTGACTGGCAGACGTTCGTGGTGTCGCCGCGGGCCAAGGCCAAGATTCGGCAGTGGTTCGCCAAAGAGCGGCGTGAAGAGGCGCTGGAGACCGGCAAGGACGCCATCGCCCGCGAGGTGCGCCGCGGCGGAATGCCGTTGCAGCGGTTGATGAACGCCGAACTGATGGCCGCGCTCGCGCGCGAACTTCGCTACGCGGACGTCTCGGCGTTGTACACCGCCGTCGGTGAGGGACATGTCTCGGCCCGGCACGTCGTGCAGCGGTTGGTGGCCACGCTCGGTGGTGACGACGACGCGGCCGACGAGATCGCCGAACGGTCGACGCCGGCCACCATGCCGGTGCGGCGCCGCACGAATGACGATGTGGGCGTAGCGGTTCCGGGTGCACCCGGGGTGCTCTGCAAGCTCGCCAAGTGCTGCACGCCGGTGCCCGGCGACAACATTATGGGGTTCGTGACCCGCGGCGGTGGCGTCAGCGTGCACCGGACCGACTGCACCAATGCCGCGTCGCTGCAGCAGCAGGCCGAGCGCATCATCGACGTGAAGTGGGCGCCGTCGCCGTCGTCGGTGTTCCTGGTGGCCATTCAGGTCGAGGCGCTGGACCGGCACCGTCTGCTGTCCGACGTCACCCGGGTGCTGGCCGACGAGAAGGTCAACATCCTGTCGGCGTCGGTCACCACGTCCAACGATCGAGTTGCGATCAGCCGCTTCACTTTTGAAATGGGCGACCCGAAGCACCTGGGCCACGTGCTGAACGTGGTGCGCAACGTCGAAGGCGTGTACGACGTCTACCGCGTGACTTCGGCCGCCTAGCGCGCTTTTCCGCTGTCGCTCGTGACTTGAGCAAACTCGTACCCAGCGCTGCGCAAGATTGGTGCAGGACTGGGGTTGGTGGTGCGGGTAATCTCAGATGCGGGACTGTCCAGATGTGGGGGTGGACGCGTTGAGCGGTGAGTTGAAGATCGACCTGGAGACCTTGTCGTGGTCGGCGGCTTCGGTGCCGCCCCTGGGTTGGGTGCATCTTCCTGCGCACGGTGATCCGGTCAGCTTGATGCTCTCGTCGTATATCCCAGGATTGGTCGACGGCGCCAACGAGAAGGTCGCCGCTGCGCAGGCGGAAGATCAGGCCTTTGCGGGCAAGGTCTCGTCGGCCAAGAGCGCTTATCAGAACGCTGACGATGCCGGCGGGCAGACGATCCAGAAGGCCGCCGGCGACAGCCTCAATCCCGCGTCCGCCGCGGGCAAAGTTGGCGGCGGTGCCGACGGTGGAATGGGCCAGTTCGGCCAGATGATGGGCATGGCGATGCAGGCCTTCCAGGCGCCCGCGCAGGCCATGCAGGCACTCGGCTCGGTTCCGCAGACCGCGATGCAGGCGGCCCAGCAGATCGGACAGCAGGTCCAGCAGCTCGCCGGACAGGCCGGTAAAGACGGGGCCAAGCCGGCAGACGCAGGTACCGGGGGAGTCGGTGGTGCTGCCGGTCAACAGCTCAAGCCGGAGGAGCGCAAGCCGGGCGACGAGAAGGCCCGCGAGGAGAAGCGGGACGAGAAGCCTGAGGAAAACAAGGACCGCGAGGCCGACAAGAAGCACGCCGCTGCCGGGCCCGGCAGCGGCCCGGCCGCGCCGGTGCCGCCTTCCACGCCTGCGCCGCGGTCGGGGCGCCACGCCGCAAATCCTGCGGTCGATGTGTAATTTTCGGTCTTGACTGTTTTGCGTTGAGTTTCTGAGGGAGGGCGATCTGTGACGCAACCGCCGACGTGGGGTGCGCCCCCGCCGCAGCAGCCGGGTGGCTGGCCGGGCCAGCCGGGACCGGGTGGGCAGTGGGGCCCGCAGCAGCCATGGCCGGCTCCGGTTCCGCCGAAGAAGGGCGGCGCCGCCAAGTGGGCCATTGGAGCGGTGTCGTTGGTTGCGGTGATCGCGGTGACGGCTGTAGTTGCAGTGTCGTGCACCAAGAACAGTGGTGACAGCAAAGGCGGTGGCACGGAGACTTCGGCCGCGCCGTCGGATGTTGCGAGTGCGAACGACAAAGGGCCGGTCGGCATCATCACCGAGGACCCGTCGTGCGCGCCGTGGGGACCGATCACGAATACCTTGGCGGGGGTCGAGGGCAAAGGCTGGCGGGATCGCGATCCTTCGATCCCAGCGTCGTTGTGGACACCAGATGTTCGGACGCAATACGAGGCCGTTGGAAAGGCATGGCGTAAAGCCGCCGATCAGATCGTGCCGCTGGCGAAGATGACTCCCCACCGCGTAATGCGCGAACTATACGAGCAGTCCATTGTGTATATGCGTGCATACGCGGACAGCATTTCTGCATACAAGCCGATTGACGACAACTTGGCGCGAACGGCAGCGACAGCAGGCCTAGTAATCACGTACGTTTGCGATGCGATTTCGTCGGGTTCTGCTGCGGCGCGAGCATCGGCGGTTCCTGCACAAAAAGCGCCGACAGTGTTTGCTCCTATCGGGGATTTGGCACACCCAACGCGAATGTTCGAAACCGCTGACGCGGTATGCTCGAATTTGAGCTCGACTCTTGATCAGTTGGCCCAGAACCCAGCATTCAAGAACTGGATGACGACTGATCCTCAGATTCCTGCCAGCAATTGGTCGCCAGAGCAGCAGTCCCTCACCGATGCGGTTATCCCCGCGATGAGTTCTATGGCAGACGCCCTGGAGAAATTGGCTGAGACGAGTTCGAACCCAATTGTGAAGGATTTCATCCTCTTGGGTGTTCAATACCAACGCACATATGTTGCGGCTCTATCGACTTATCAGCCGAACGATCACACCCTTTACTCTGCTGGTCAGGGAGCGGCTGCGGTCGTGCGGATGGCGTGCAATTACGCTGCGGGTTGAGATTCGGTACTCCAATGCCTGAGATCGATTCGGTGGTTCCCGTCGGGAGTCGAGCCGGCATTGTCGACCCCGACTATTCGGCAATTCTGATCTGCCCCGGTCGAAGGACGATCCAATATGGCAATTGATCGATTTCATCCAGGTGACTACGGCCCGAAGACTGTCGAAGGTGCAGCGTTTCCGGATGTTGACGAGAACGCGCTCAATGACATCGCCGTCCGGCTGATGTCACTGGGCGACCGCCTTGATGGAGAGGTGATCCCGCATCACGCTCACCAGCGAATGCAGTTGTCGGACTGGGAGGGCGAGGCCGGACGGCTTGCAGAGGCTGCCGCAAAAGGTGTTCTCGGTTCGTACGGGGAAGCGTGCGAAGCTGTGTACGCGGCGGCCAGGAAGATGTTCCGCGCCGAAGCTGCGGTGGTTCAAACCAAGAACGCAGTGAATCACACCGCGGAGACAACTGAGCAAGTCTGCCAGGTATTCGCGAAGGCGGCCCTTCAGATGCTCGCGGCCGGTTGCGCGGCGGCGCAGTCAGGAGACGCTGTAGCGGCCAATACGTTTTTCAACACGGCCGTGACGTTTATGAAGTCGATTCAGTCGTTGGTGGCTGCAGGCCTTGCCGAAAACACCGCGGCAGTGTCGGCGTGTGCTTCTGGTCTGGCACAAGAGTTGGGCGTTCCACCAGGTACGCCTGGCGCGAAGGGTGAGATGCCGCCTCCGCCACCACCGCCGACTCCAAACCCCGCTACGCCTGGTACGCCGCCTCCGGTGCCGGGGGCACCGAGTAGTAGTGGACCTGGTGGAGGCGGCGGACAAGGCGACCTCTTGAGCGGTGGCGCGAACCACGTAGTTCAGCCGGAAAAGAAAGACGCTCCAAAGAACCCGAACCCGAACCCGAACCCGCCGGCGGAAGGCCAGGGCCAGGTGCTGACCGGCGGCGCTAGCCACGAGAGCCAGCAGAAGCCCGCGGAGCCGCCGGCTAATCCAACGGGGAACGGCCAAGGCCAGCCGTTGGGTGGCGCAGGCAGCCATGTGACGGAGAAGGGGCCCGGCCAGACGGTAACCACTGGATCGACTTCGGGCACGACCGCCCCTGGGACCACGCAGACGGCGGGTGCTCCCGGTTCGACGATCCCGGCGTCGACCGCGACTCGCTCGAATGCGCCAGGCTCTGCACCCGGCACTACAGCTGCATCTTCTTCTCCCAGTTCGCCGGGCAGCCCGTCGAGCTCACCGACCGGTCAGGGCACCGGCCAGCAAGGCACCGGCCAGCCAACGGGTCCGCAGGCGCCCGATACCCCGAAGAACCCATTCGGCCAACTCGCGAACGCACAGCCGTTATCCGCGGCGGCGCCTGCCGCACCGCTGACGACACCCGAACCCGCCACCCAGACGGGCGCAGCGTCCGGCACCCCGGCTGCTGCAAGTGGGGCGGCGACAGGCACCGGCGGCGGGGGTGCCGCGCCAGTGACTCAGGCAGCCGGCGCGGCAAGTGCCGCCGCGCCGACCGGCACACCCGCCGGCGCCGCACCGGCCGCCCCGTTGGGGCCGGCACCGACGCCATCGCCGGCCGCGCCGGTCGCGCAACCCGGCGCAGGTGCCGGTGGTCCGGGTGGTCCGGGCGTCGCGCCGATGTCGACCAACCAGCAGCAGAACGCCGCTGCTGCGGCGCCGATCCCGGTGACGGCGGCGCGCGCCGAACGTGACGCGATGGCTGCCGCGGCGCGGGCCGGTCTGGTGCGCAAGTCCGCGGGTGACGCGGATGTGCAGTTCGCCGAGCGAATCGCGGCGGCGTTGCACGCGCCGCCGTCGATCCCGGCGATGGCGTGGAACTTCGTGTGGGCGGTCGGCGTGACGACCGACGGCGAGATCATCGCCGCGAATTCCTATGGGGTGTCGTTCATTCCGGACGGCATGTGCCTACCCTCGCAGGTGATCTTCGTCAGCGCTGACGAGCGCATCCCGGCCGGCCAGCGCGGCCGGTGGGTCCGCGAGCCGTTCGTCGCCCTGCAGGCGTGGTGCACCTTCCATGAGAAGACGCTCAAGGTGATCATCGGCACCGAGCAGGAAGTGCAGCCGTTCGCCGGCAGCTTGCAGACGAGAGTCATTCCGCCAGAGGACATTCCAACGGACGGCCTGATGAAGGGTCGCACCCGCTTGGAGGTCATCGCTCCCGAGGCCGCCGCGAAGCTCGCGGAGTGGCCGGACGCGCAGCTGCATGAAGCGTTGCCGCCGCAGCCCGTTCAGCTGGTCCCGCCCGACCCCGCGGCCATCGGCAAGGCGTGGATGGAGTCGATCCGCCCGCTGATGCAGACGACGGGCGAGACGTATCGGACGGCACACCTCGAGAAGCTGGCCGCCTACGGCCGCCTGCAGGAGTCGGCGGCGCTGTACCGCGCCTACACCGCGCCGTACGCGGCCGACCTGCGGGCAGCGATCACCGATTGGGTGTGGTGGCAACAGTTCTCGACGATCCAGGGTGACGCCCAACTGGTTGAGCTGGGCGCCTAACCGCGCGGCAGCATCGCGAGCTGCCGGCTCTGGACGACCACCTGGCCGGTGGAGTCCAGGATGACGTGGTCCTCCTCGAACCACGTCTCGCCGACCACCGTCGAGCTGGCCTGCACCCGCAGCCATCCCGGCGCCGGCCGCCGTCGCACATAGGTGGTGAGCTGCACGGTCGGCGTCCAGCCGAAGTGTCCCTGATTCATCGTGACCGGGGGAGTGATGTCGCCTGCCATCAGCGCGAACAGCAGGGCGGTCTCGGGGTTGGCCTCGTCGTCGGCGAAGGGCCGCAACCACATTCGGTTGACGGGGTCGCCCTCGTCGCCGGACAGGAACGGTGTGGCTGCGTCGAGCAGGAACTGGCAGCCCTGTGCCACGTGGACGATCGCACCGACCGCGTGGCCACCGGTCACCGGTACGGCATCCGCAGGTGGTTCCACCGGCAGGTAGGACACCTCGAGCGAGTCCTGGTGGCGCGGCGGCTTGGCGTCCAGCGGTCCGAGCGTCACCGCGCAGCTGACCGCCGCGCGACCGTTTTGCGACAGCTGGACATCGACCAGGGCGACCTGGCGCCCATGCTTCCGGACCGTTGTCGTCAGCTGCACCTCCCCGGGGTCCGGCGCATTCAGGTAGTTGGCGCTCACGGCGACGGGCGCCAGGTCGGATTCTGCACCGATGGCCTGCTGCGCGGCCGCGGCACACACCGCCATCATGCAGCCCCCATGCACCTTCGGGCCGATCGTCCACACCGGGTCGATGGTGGCGGTGAAGGTGCCGTCGCCGACCGCGGTGACGGTGGTGAGGTCCGTGAAGGGGTGCGCTGTCATTTCATCTCCAACGGTGACGCGATGGTTGCTGATTCCGGAATGGGCAAAGCTCACGACCGATTCAGCCGGATCTCGATGTCACCTGCGGAAACGGTGGCAGCATTTGGATCATCAGTGACGATCACGCCAACCCGGTTGCCCGACTCCCGGTCGACGAAGCACAGTGGACCGCGTCCGCCCTTCTGTAGATGCTTGTCGCCCCACTGACTCATCGCCAGGTACACCGGCAGGAGGTCTTCGCCGGCCTCGGTCAGCCGGTATTCGTCCCGCGCGCGCTTGCCGGGCTCCTGATAGGGCACCCGCACCATCAGTTGTGCGGCCTCGAGTTGTTTGAGCGCGCGTGACACCGCGGGTGCGGACGTTCCGATCCGCTCGACGAAGTCTTCGAATCGCGTTGTACCGAAAAGGCTTTCGCGGACAGCGAGAAAAACGGTCTTGGTGCTGAGCAGGTCCAGCAGCTTGGCCACCGAGCAGCCGTCCTTGATCGACCACTGGCGGTCGCGCAGTCTTTCCTCGAACTCCATCACACCCTCTTTTTGGATAACGCTTGCGTTACTCAGATATCCGTGCTTCCATCTTAGTAACGTCATCGTTATTCAGCAAGGGAGCTTCAGATGGTCGCAGTGGCAGGCAAGGTGGTCGTGGTGACCGGCGGACGGCGGGGTCTGGGCGCCGCACTCGTCGACGAACTTCTGGCCAGGGGAGCGCGCAAGGTCTATTCGACGGGCCGGTCGTCGTTCACCGATGAACGCCCCGAAGTGGTCCCGGTCGAACTCGAAGTACGTTCGGAGGCATCGGTTTCCGCGTTCGCCGAGCTCGCACCGGATGCCGAGATCATCTTCAACAACGCGGGCATCCTGCTGCCCGGTTCGCTGCTGACCGGCGGTTTCGACGATATCGAGGCGACCTTCGACATCAACGTCTTCGGGCCGCTGCGAGTGGCTCGGGCCTTCGCACCGATTCTGGCGGCCAACGGCGGCGGCGCCCTGGTCAACATGCACTCGGTGCTGTCCTGGGTCGCCGGCAGCGCGGCGTACGGCGCCTCGAAGGCCGCGATCTGGTCGGTCACCAACTCGCTGCGCGGCGAGCTGGCGGCACAAGGCACGCAGGTGGTCGGGGTGCACGCCGGGCTGATCGAGACCGACATGGTCGCCGATATCCCGGGTCCGAAGACGACGGCGGTGGACATCGCGACCCGCATCATCGACGGACTGGAAGCGGGTGCAGTCGAGGTCCTGGCCGATGAGGTGTCGGTGGGTGTCAAGTCGGCGTTGTCGGGTCCGGTGGAGAACCTGACCTTCGCGATGGCGGTCTGACGGCATGCCGCTGTGGACCATTCACCACACGCCGGACTTCTTCACCGCCGAGGACAAGCGTGCGCTGGCGCGCAGCATCACCGATCATTACGAGAAAGCGGGGCTGCCGCGGTTCTACGTCGTGGTCATCTTCAACGAAACCCGTTCGGGTGACCTGTATGTCGGTGGTGAGCAGACTGACCTCGGGCTGCGGGTGGTCATCGACCACATCGCCCGCCGCGCCGCGGACAAGGACCATCGCCACCGCATTGCCCACTGGATCAAGTCGATCCTCAGTCCGTATTTGGAAGCGCAGGACAACCCGCACTGGGAGTTTCACGTCGATGAGACCAGTGAGGACCTCTGGATGATCAACGGCTTGATCCCGCCGCCCATGGGCTCGGACGCCGAAAAGCGTTGGATCGCAGACAACGCGGTGTCCGCGTACTGACCGTCAGGACCCCAGCGGCAGCATCGCCATTTGGCGACTCTGTACGACCACCTGGCCGTTGGCATCGACGATGAGGTGGTCCTCCTCGAACCAGGTGTCGCCGATGACGGTGGAGCTGGCCATGACTCGCAGCCATCCGGGTGCGGGCCGGCGCCGCAGGTAGGTGGTCAGCTGGACCGTCGGCGTCCATCCGAAGTGTCCGCGGTTCATCGTGACCGGCGGTGTGATGTCACCGGCCATCAGCGCGAAGAGCAAGGCTGCGTCCGGATCGGCTTCGTCTGAGGCAAAGGGGCGCAACCATATCCGGGTGACGGGCTCGCCTTCGGCGCCGGTCAGGAACGGCGTTGCCGCGTCCAGGCGCATGTCGCAGCCCTGTGCGACGTGGACGACGTGACCCAGCGGATGGTCGGCGGTCACCGGTACCGCATCAGCCGGCGGCTCGACCGTCATGGAGCAGACTTCCAGCGGCACCTGATGGCGCGGCGGCTTCGCATCCAGTTGTCCCAGGGTGACCGAGCACGTGACGGCGACCCGGCCGCGTTGTGACAGCTCGACCTCGACCAGGTTCACCTGTCGGCCGCGTTTGCGGATCGTGGTGCTGAGCCGGACCTCGCCCGGATCGGGCGCGTTGAGGTAGTTGGCGCTCAACGCAATCGGGGCCAGGTCGGCGGCGTCGGGAACACTCTGGCGAGCGGCGGCGGCGCACAGCGCCATCATGCAGCCCCCGTGCACCTTGGGGCCGATGGTCCACCTGCCGTCGATGTTGGCGGTGAACACACCGGAGTCGATCGCGGTGACAGTGGTCAGATCGGTGAAGGGACGCAGCGTCATGCCATCTCCAATTCCGGTGTTGTGCTTGTGGTTTCAGCGGCACGGGCGGGACGGCTCCGGACCTTCAGCGGCCACCAGAACCAGCGTCCGAGCAGTGCCGCGATCGACGGGGTGATCAGGGAGCGCACCACGAAGGTGTCGAACAGCAGGCCGAGTCCGATCGTGGTGCCGATCTGGCCGACCGACCGCAGGTCGCTCGCGATCATCGAGATCATGGTGAACGCGAACACCAGGCCGGCGGCGGTGACCACGCCACCGGTGGCGCCGGTGGCACGGATCAGTCCGGTGCGCAGGCCGGCGCTGATCTCCTCCTTGAAGCGGGACACCACCAGCAGGTTGTAGTCGGAGCCGACGGCCAGCAGGACGATGACCGACATGGCGATCACCAGCCACTGCAACTCGATGCCCAGGAAGTACTGCCAGATCAGCACCGACAGGCCGAACGACGCGGCAAGGGACAGCACCACGGTGCCGACGATGACGATCGATGCGACCAGGGCCCTGGTGATCAGCAGCATCACCACGAAGATCAGGATGATGGCGGCGAGGGCGGCGATCAGCAGGTCGTAGTGCGCGCCCTGCTGGATGTCCTTGTAGGTCGCGGCGGTACCGCCCAGATAGAACTTCGCGCCGGCCAGCGGCGTGCCCTTGACGGCCTCCTTGGCGGCCTGCAGTTCGGCGTCGACGTGCGAAATGCCTTCCAGGGTGGCGGGATCAACGTCATGAGTGACGATGAAGCGGGCCGCCTTGCCGTCGGGGGAGAGCATCAGTTCCATGCCGCGCTGAAAGTCGGGGCTGCTGAACGCTTCTGGCGGCAGGTAGAACATGTCGTCGTTCTTTGCGTCGTCGAACGTCTGACCCATGGCCGCGGCGGTGTCGGTCATGCGTTCCATCTGGGTGACCATGCCGTCGAAAGTGCTGCGCATGGTCTGCATCAGGTTGCGGACGTCCGTGGACAGGCTGATCAGCGGTGGCAGTTGGGCGGCGATCTGCGGCGTCACCACGTCGAGCTTGCCCATGGCGTCGGACAGCGCCTTGGTGTTGTCGGCCAGCCGGTCGAAGCCGTCGGTGGCGTCGAACACCGAGCGCATGGCGTGACAGACCGGAATGTCGAAGCAGTGCGGCTCCCAGTAGAAGTAGTTCCGCAGCGGCCGGAAGAAGTCGTCGAAATCGGCGATCTGGTCCCGCAACTCGGCGGTGGTCGCCGACATGTCCTGCGCGGCAACATCTCCGGCGTGTGTGGCATCGGCCAGCTGCACGCTGAGGTCGTGCATGTGCCGCATGATGCCGATCATCGAGGTGAGGTGGTCGGTCATGGTCTGCACGTCGCCGAGGCGGGCCTTCAGGAACTGCAGGTTCTCGTTCATCGAGACGGCCTGCGCGCTGATCTGGAACGGCACCGAGCCGTGTTCCATCGGCGGGCCGAGCGGCCGCGTGATGCTCTGCACCCGGGCGATACCCGGCACCCGGAAGATGTTCTTGGCGATCCGGTCCAGCACCAGCATGTCCCGGGAGTTCCGCAGGTCGTGATCGGCCTCGACCATCAACATGTCGGGGTTCATCCGCGCGGAGGTGAAATGCTCTTCGGCCGTGGCATAACCGATGTTGGACGGCACGTCTTTCGGTACGTAGAAGCGATTGTCGTAGTTGGTGCGGTATCCGGGCAGCGCCAGCACGCCGACCAGCGCGGCGGCGGTGGCCGCGACCAGGATGGGCCCGGGCCACCGGACCACGGCGGTGCCGACCCGGCGCCAGCCGCGGGTCTTGTTGGCACGCTTGGGGTCCAGCAGCCCGAAGTGGGTGCTGACGACCATCACCGCGGGTGCGAAGGTCAGGGCCATGACCAGGATGACGGTCATCGCCGTCGCACACGGCAGCGCGAGGGTGTTGAAGTAGTTCAGCCGGGTGAACAGCAGGCACATCATGGCGCCGGCGATGGTCAGGCCGGAGCCGAGGATCACGTGGTAGACGCTGGAAAACGTTGAGTAGTAGGCGGTTTCCCGGTCCTCGCCGGCATTGCGGGCCTCGTGATAGCGGCCGACCAGGAATATCCAGTAGTCGGTGCCGGCGGCGATCGCGAGGGCGGTCAGCACGCTGACGGCGAACGTGGACAGGCTGATCAACTGGGCATTACCGAGGACGGCGACCAGCCCGCGGGCCGTGCTCATCTCGGTCAGTACGACCAGGAGCGCGATGAATGTCGTTGCGATGGAGCGGTATACGACCAGCAGCATCAACGCGATGACGACGAGCGTCACGACCGTCATCTTGACCATGCTCTTGTCGCCGGCCTCGTTGGTGTCGGCGACCAGGGCGGCCTGGCCGGTGACGAACGCCTTGACCCCGGCCGGCGGATGGCTGCGGTCGACGATGTGCCGCACCGCATCCACGGATTCGACACCCTCGGTGGACCCTTGGTCACCGCGCAGGTTCACCTGGACGTAGGCCGCCTTGTGGTCCTCGCTCTCGGATCCGGCCGAGGTGATGCGGTCGCCCCAGAAGTCCTGCACGTGCTCGATGTGTGCGGTGTCCTGCTGGAGCTGGTGCACCAGGTCGCCGTAGTACTGCCGTGCGGTGTCGCCGAGCGCCTGATCCGACTCGATGATGATCATCAGCACGCTGTCGGAATCGAATTCGCCGAATGTGGTGCCGATGTGTTTGGTCGCGATGACAGATGGAGCGTCCTGCGGGGAGAGCGACACGGCGTTGTTCGCGCCGACGACCTCGAGTTTGGGCACCAGCAGGTTGGTGGCCGCGGTGGCTGCCAGCCAGATCAGGATGATCGGCACCGACAGGATGCGGATCAGCCGGGGATAGCGGCCCCGGCTGCTGTGCTGGCCGCTCATGCTGCCTTCACCAGGCAGAACGTGGTCGCCGAAGCGCCGTCGGATGACTGATGGTCACGCAGCTCGCCATTGACCGTGATGCGGCAGGTCAGCCGGCTGCTGTCGCCCTGTGCGACGAGGTTGGCGAACACGCTCGGCACCGTGGTGGTCAGGGTTTTCGACCAGGGCAGTGAGGTGAAGCGCTCGCGTTGCGGCTGGGCCCGCTCGTCGACGTAGCTGATCATCCCGCTGGTGTCGGAGGGTCCGTCCACTTCGTACGTCACGTACTTCGGGATGGTCGAAACGATGTTGTCCGTGCGGGTTTCGGCGGAATGCTGGCTGCCGAACACGCCGTGGAAGCGGTCGATGACGAAACCGCCGACCGTGACGACCCCGACAACCGTCAGCAGCACCCAGCCGCGCCGCGCGGTCTTGAGCAACCAGTTCATGACGAGCACCATACGACTGTATATATACGCATGTATAGTTACGAGGCGGTGGCGACCATCACACCTCGTCACGACGACGATTAGGGTGAAGGCATGGCGGGCTCGACACGGCAGCGGAATGTGCGAGGGCAGGGCGCGCTGCTGCGCGACGAAATCCTGGCCGCCGCGATCCGGGTCGTCGACTCATCGGAGTCCACGAACGAGGTGTCGTTGCGCAGCATCGCGCGTGAAGCCGGCATCTCGAACATGTCGGTGTACGCCCATTTCGACAGTCGCGAGGACGTGCTGGCCGCCGTGGCGGAGCTGAGCTGGGATCAGGTGAACCAGGACATCGCCGAGCAGGTGCAGAGCGGCAAGACGCGGCGAGAGCGCCTACTGCTCGGCTGCCGCGCGTATGTTGCTTTCGCCCAACGCTTTCCGTTGCGATACGTCCTGATGGTCAAGGTCGACGAGATCACCCCGTCGGCGCGCCAGGCGCTCGAGGTCGTGACGCGCGGCCTGTTGGCTGCCGGCGGCATGGACCCAGACTCCGAGCCGGGACCCGAAGCGAAGCGGGTGGCCGCGGCGCTGTCGGTCGCGCTGCACGGCGTCGCGATGCTGCACCGCACCGACACGCCGCATCTGTGGATGAGCGATTTCAGCACCTGCGAAATCATCCAGACCATGGTCGACGCGGCCATCCTGCAGCTCGAGCAGGCGGCCGCGGCGCCGCGGCCGTAGCAGCTACTTCTTCTTGGCCTCGCGCCAACCCCGTTCGAACGGCAGCCGCCAGGCGTTGGGCGCGATCAGTTGGTGGATGGCGTTGGGGCCCCAGGTGCCGGGCTGGTAGTTCTTGACCGGCGGCGGATCCGCCAGCAGCGCAGCCGAATTCGCCCACAGGGACTCGATGCCCTCGGCAGTGGTGAACAGCGTGTGGTCGCCGCGCATGGCGTCGAGGATCAACCGCTCGTAGGCCTCCAGTACCTGGTCGGCGCCGTCCGCCTCGGTGGCCGAGAACTGCATCGAGAGCTTCTCGAGCTTCATGCCCGGCCCGGGCCGCTTGCCGTAGAACGACAGTGACACCTTCGAGTTGTCGGCCAGGTCGAAGGTCAGGTGGTCGGGTCCCTGTGACCCGACGCCCGAACCCGACGGGAACATGGTGCGCGGCGCCTCCTTGAAGGCGATCGAGATGATGCGCATGCCCTCGGCCATCTTCTTGCCGGTGCGCAGGTAGATCGGCACGCCGGCCCAGCGCCAGTTGTCGATGCCGACCTTCAAGGCGATGAACGTCTCCGTATCGGAATCCCTTGCCACGCCCTCGAGTTCGCGGTAGCCGGTGAACTGCCCACGGACGACATCGGACACCTTCACCGGCAGCATGGACCGGAAGACCTTGTTCTTCTCCTCGCTGATGGCGCGCGGTTCCAGCGCCGTCGGCGGCTCCATCACCACGAAGGCCATCACCTGGAACAGGTGGGTGACCACCATGTCCTTGTAGGCGCCGGTGCTCTCGTAGAAGTTGGCGCGGGCGTCCAGGCCGAGCATCTCGGGAATGTCGATCTGGATATGGTCGATGAAGTTGCGATTCCAGATCGGCTCGAACAGGCCGTTGGCGAACCGGAACGCCAGGATGTTCTGCGCTGCTTCTTTGCCCAGAAAGTGGTCGATCCGGAAAATCTGTGCCTCGTCGAACGTTTCGTGAACGAAGTTGTTGAGTTCGACGGCGCTGGCCAGGTCGGTCCCGAACGGCTTCTCCATGACGACGCGGGAGCGCTCGACCAGGCCGGCCTCGTCCAGCGTCGCGATGACGGCGCGCGCAGCTTTGGGTGGCACCGAAAGATAGTGCAGGCGGCGCACATTCGGGCCCAGCTTCTTCTCCGCGGCGGCCACCGCCGCCGCCAGACCCGACGGCCCGGCGCTCTGCGGGACGTAGGTGAGCGTCGCGGCGAACCGTTCCCACTGTTCGTCGGTCAGGTGGTGGCTGCCGAATTCGTCGATCGCGGCCTTGGCCAGCTCGCGGAACTCGTCGATCGTCAGGTCCTCCAACGAGGTGCCGACGATCTGGATGTCGGGTGCCAGTTCGGACTGGTCCAGATAGGCCAGACCTGGCAGCAGTTTGCGTTTGGCGAGGTCGCCGGTCGCGCCGAACAGCACGATCACGTGTGGATCGACGGCGACATCGTCGTGGCGGTTCGGCCGCGAGCCGGGCGCCGGGTACGAGATGGTCTGCGGTTTGGTGTTCGCCACGATCCGCATGATTCCACCGCTGCCGGGTCCGCGCATGGCCTAACACGAACAAGGCCCGGTCACCGTGAGCGGTGACCGGGCCTTCGTCGCGAACTGTCAGTCCAGCTGGATGTACTTCACCGTGACCGGCTGCGCGGGCTTGCCGTCGCCGCCGCCGCCCTCGATGCCGTTCTGGGCGATCTTGTCCAGGGTGGCCAGGCCGGTGGCGTCGACGGTGCCGAACGCGGTGTAGCCCGGAGGCAGCTGCGAGTCCTGGTAGACCAGGAAGAATTGGCTGCCGTTGGTGTTCGGGCCGGCGTTGGCCATCGCGAGCGTGCCGCGCGGGTAGACGACCGGCTGGCTCAGCGCAGGGCTGTCGGGCTGGTACTGGTTGGTCGGGTACTCGTTGGCGAACTGGTAGCCGGGGCCGCCCATACCGGAGCCCGTCGGGTCACCGCACTGCAGGACGTCCAGGCCGCCCTTGGTGAGCCGGTGGCAGGGGGTGTCGTTGAAGTAGCCCTGCTGCGCCAGGCTGGCGAAGCTGTTGACGGTGCACGGCGCCTTGGCGTTGTCCAGCGTCAGGCCCAGGTTGCCCTGATTGGTGCTCATGCTGGCCGTCACAGTCGGCGGGGTGGTCGGGATCTTGCCGGTGCGCGGCGGGTTGACCTTCTTGCTGGCCTGCTCCGACGACGCCGGGTACTGGCAGTTCTCACCGAGGCCGGCGGGCGCCACGAACGGCGGCAGCTTGCCGTCGGCGGGCGGGTTCTGCGCCGGGGCGGTCGAGCTCCCGGTCGATGCCGAGGCCGTCGCCGACGAGGAGTCGGAGTCCTTGTTGAGATAGATGACACCAAAGACGGCGCCGCCGATCACCGCGAGCACCGCAACCACCGACGCGGCGATGGTGATGATGCGCTGCTTGCGGGCCTTCTCGGCCCGGCGCTCCAACTGCCGTTCCAGCTTGCGCTTGGCGGTCTCCCGCCGTTGTTCATTCGTCGGCACCGCCGAAGCCCTCCTCGTCACGGTCGGGGGAATTGCCCCGACGTACAGCTGGTCGGCACCGAGTGTGCCAGGTCACCCTGAGACGTTCTTGAGCTGGTCCAGCAGCGCCTGCGGATCGGGATGCAGCAGCACGGCGTCCCCGATATCGGTGCCGTTGAGCAGAACCGTCGGCGTCGAGTTGATGCCCGAGCTCTTCACCGCGTTGTTGACCATGTCGCGGTACTTGCCGCCGGTGATGCAATCGGCGACGGAATCCGGGGCGCCGGCCTTCTTCGCCTGTTCGACCAGCTCGTCGTCGGCCGGGAACGTCTGCGCCGACTCGTCGGGTTGATGCGCGAACAGCGCGGCGTGGAATCGCTGGAACGCCGCGGTGTCGGCGTCGGCCACGCAGTACGCCGCCGCGCCGGCCCGCACCGAGTACGACGTCAGGTCGCCGCGGCCCAGGATCGACACCATGGTGTAGTCCACGGCGACGCGGCCGTCGGTGATCAGCTTGCCGATGGTCGGGCCGTAGACCTGCTCGAACCGGCCACAGAACGGGCACAGGAAGTCCTCGTAGACCGTGAGCGTGGCCTTCGGCTCGGAGGTGCCCGGCTTGGTGGCGACGTTGGGCGCCGCGAGGCGGATCGAGCGCAGCGGCGTCGGACCGGAATCAGCGGACGATGTCTCGGCAGCGCCCCCGACGGGCGCGTTCTTGTGCCGGAGCACGATGACGGCGGCGACGCCGGCCGCGACCAGCGCGATGACGGCGATCACGGCGAACATCACCCAGCCGGTGCGGGACTTCTTCGGTGGCGGAAAGCCCGGAACGTATTGCGGCGCACCGTAGTACTGGGGCTGGTCGGGCGGCGGGGGTCCCCACGGTCCTGGCTGCGTCATGGAGGCAGTTTCCCACGTGGGAAAATGGCTACGTGTTGTTGACGGGGTTTCCGACCGGGATGTTGCAGTGCAACTGCTACATCCTCGCGGCGCGCGCCGGGTCGGACGCCATCATCGTCGACCCGGGCCAGCGGGCCATGGGCCGCATCCGCGAAATCCTGGATGAGAACCGGCTCACCCCGTCGGCGGTGCTGCTCACCCACGGCCACGTCGACCACATCTGGTCGGCGCAGAAGGTGGCGGACACCTACGGCTGCCCGGTGTACATCCACCCCGAGGACCGGTTCATGCTGACCGATCCCATCAAGGGGTTCGGTCCGCGGTTGGCGCAGCTGGCGTTCGGGGTGCTCTTCTCCGAGCCCAAGCAGGTCGTCGAACTCGACCGCGACGGTGACAAGCTCTACCTGGGCGGCATCACCGTGACGGTGGACCACACGCCGGGGCACACCCGGGGCTCGGTGGTGTTCCGCGTGACCGACGGTCCCGCCGAACTGGCATTCACCGGCGACACCTTGTTCAAGCAGTCGGTGGGCCGCACCGATCTCCCGGGCGGCAGCGGCCGGGACCTGCTGAACTCGATCGTGACAAAACTGTTGGTGCTCGACGACGACACCGTGGTACTACCTGGGCACGGCCCACAGACCACGATCGGCGCCGAACGCCGTACCAACCCATTCCTCGAAGGCTTATCAAGTTGAGCGATTTTCAGGCGCCCAAGGGCGTCCCGGATTACCTGCCCCCGGACTCGGCGGAATTTGTCGCGGTACGTGACGGACTGCTGAACGTCGCGCGGTTGGCCGGGTACGGCCACATCGAGCTGCCGGTCTTCGAGGACACCGCGCTGTTCGCCCGCGGTGTGGGCGAGTCCACCGACGTGGTGTCGAAGGAGATGTACACCTTCGCCGACCGCGGCGACCGCTCCGTCACGCTGCGGCCCGAAGGCACCGCCGGCGTCATGCGGGCCGTCATCGAACACGGACTGGACCGCGGAGCGCTGCCGGCCAAGCTGCGGTACTCCGGACCGTTCTTCCGGTACGAGCGGCCGCAGGCCGGCCGGTACCGCCAGCTGCAGCAGGTGGGAGTCGAGGCCATCGGCATCGACGACCCGGCGCTCGACGCCGAGGTGATCGCCGTGGCCGACGCCGGCTTCCGCTCGCTGGGCCTCGACGGCTTCCGCTTGGAGATCACGTCGCTGGGCGACGACACCTGCCGCCCGCAGTACCGGAAGCTGTTGCAGGACTTCCTGTTCAAGCTCGACCTCGACGAGGACACGCGGCGCCGCGCGGAGATCAATCCGCTGCGGGTGCTCGACGACAAGCGGCCGCACGTCAAGGAGATGACGGCCGACGCCCCGGTGATGCTCGATCACCTGTCGGAGGCCGCCAAGGAGCACTTCGACACCGTGCTGGCGCACCTGGACGCTCTCGGCGTGCCGTACGTCATCAACCCGCGCATGGTCCGCGGCCTGGACTACTACACCAAGACCACGTTCGAGTTCGTGCACGACGGCCTCGGCGCGCAGTCCGGCATCGGTGGCGGTGGCCGCTACGACGGCCTCATGAAGCAGCTGGGCGGGCAGGACCTGTCCGGCATCGGCTTCGGCCTCGGTGTGGACCGCACGGTGCTGGCGCTCAAGGCCGAGGGCAAGACGGTGGCGTCTCCGGCGGCTGTCGATGTGTACGCCGTGCCGCTGGGTGCGCCGGCCAAGCTGGAATTGGCGAAGATCGTTGCGGCCCTGCGTGGTTCGGGTGTGCGTACCGACATGTGTTACGGCGACCGCGGCCTCAAGGGTGCGATGAAGGCCGCCGACCGCTCCGGCGCCAAGGTGGCCCTGGTCGCGGGTGACCGCGACATCGAGGCCGGCACCGTGGGCGTCAAGAACCTGTCGAACGGTGAGCAGGTCGATGTGCCCATCGCCGACGTCGCCGCCCGAGTGGCCGCACTGCTTCCTTAGCTGCGTATTTTGGGGCCGCTCGTCAGCGCTGAGCGTCCCCAAAATGCACGCCCGACACGGCGTGTCGGTGTACAAACACGGCCGCTCGCGGGAGAAGGCTCAGTGGGTCATGCGGCGGAGCATGCCGTCGCGCAGGGTCAGGGTGTGGAGCAGGATGGCGCTGACGTGCGCGGCGATGGCCGCCACCAGCAGGTAGGCCACCACCGAATGTGCCTGCCGCAGAATGCCGTACAGGTCGGCATCGAACGGGACGAGGCCGGGTAGCGTCAATCCGAAGGCCCGCACCGGGGTGCCCGACGCCGACACCATGGCCCAGCCGACCAGTGGCTGCGCCAGCAGCATGGCGTACATCGCCAGCTCGGACCCGGCGATCAACTTGCCTTCCAGCGGTCCCACCGTGTCGGGCCACTTCGGCGGCTTGTGGGTGAATCTGTTTGCCGCCCGGACGATCACGATGACCAGGATGCTGATGCCCAGCGTCATGTGGACGGCGACCAGGGCCCCGTGGGAACCGATCCGGTTGGTCATGGTGTAGCCGATCAACAACGCGGCGAACACGGCGACCGCGGTCAGCCAGTGCAACACGCGAGTGCGGACGGGGAAGCGGCCGGTCATGACACAACCTGAACGGCCGGAGCGCTTTTCGGCTCGATGGTCCGAGCCCGGTACGACCCGGCGTACACCGCCGACCGAGCGCTGAGCAGCGGGTCGTCGGACGGTTCGATGCCGTCGGGCAGGACCAGCGGATCGAAGTTGATGTCGCGGGCGTTGCCGGCGGCATCGGTCTGGGCTTCGGTGAGCGTCAGGACGCCCGCGTCGATGACCTGCCGGTCGGCCGGCCACGGCAGCGTCGGGTCGGTCGGATCGCCGTCCCGTCCGACCGTCAGTCGCAGATTCCACTGCAGCGGAGCCTTTTTCAATTGCAGGATCAGCGCGTCGAACAACGCGTTGGGATCGTCGGACTTCGGTGGCAGCGCCGTCTGCTGCGGTACGAACGACCAGCGGACCGGCGTGCGGACGCCGGCCTGGCTCACCAGATAGAACTTGTGTAGACCCGCGAATGTGCTGTCGGCGAAACCCGGTGTGGGCGCGCTCTTCTTGACCAATGCCATCGCGGCCGCGGTCTCGGGGTGCCGGCCGAGGAAGTCGGCCATGGCCTTCGGGTCGGGCTTGCCGTCGGCGACCGGTTTGGAGGCCAGCAGCCGGTCGTAGAAGCCCTGCGGTGAATTGTCGAGGAACACCGGGATGTTGAGCATCGCGGTCCGCCACTGGCCCGGCCCGGGGAAGCCGATGGCCAGGCCGAGTCCGCGTGCCGCGCCGGGAGTATCGGCGACGGTCGGGTTGCCGCCGGCCAGCGAGAACCGACCGGCGACGGGCGTCTCACCCGGACCGAAGACCGCGGCGCGGGACAGGGCGGCGGCGTTGCCGTTGCTCATGAAATGGCCGACCACCGAGACGCCCTTGGCGTGGTTCTTCCGGAAGCCGGGGTGGGCGCCGAAGACGCTCCGGAAACCGTCCAGGAACGTCTGGCGGGTCAGCGTGCCGGCGCGGCTGGTGTACGCGACGAGTCCGAGGTCGACGGCGAGGAACGCCCCGACGGCGCCGAGGCCGACCAGGACCGAACGCCGGGTCAGGGGAGTACCGCGCCAGGATGGGCCGTCCATGACCACCACAGGTACCACAAACTGCTGTGGCAACATCTGCGAACGTGCGGGTACTGGTGCAGCGGGTGACGTCGGCGCGGGTGACTGTCGACGGGCAGACCGTCGGTGAGATCACCCCGAACCCTCAGGGCCTGGTGGCGCTCGTCGGTCTGACGCACACCGACGACGCCGCGGTGGTGCGCAAGATGGCCGACAAACTGTGGCGGCTGCGCATCCTCGACGGCGAGCTCAGCGCCGCTGACGCCGGCGCCCCGATCCTCGTGGTCAGTCAGTTCACCCTGTACGCCGACACCGCCAAGGGACGCCGCCCGTCCTGGAACGCCGCGGCTCCCGGGCCGGTCGCCGAGCCGCTCGTCGACGAGTTCGCGGCGGCGCTGCGAGCGCTGGGCGCCGAGGTCGCGACCGGGCGGTTCGGCGCCCACATGCACGTCGAGCTCGTCAACGACGGACCGGTGACGGTGCTGCTGGAGCTGCAGGCGGGGTGATACGTCTGATGCAGGGTGTAACAGTCCGGTACGGTCAGTCGATATGACCGGCATGCGTAAAGCGGCTCTTCATGATTGACGGTGTAGTTGGGGTCTGAATCCGCCGGTTTCGAGTAGGGATCGGGCGATGTAGTGGGTG
>NZ_JBJIAO010000028.1:0-67802 GCF_045310825.1 Mycobacterium sp. SMC-21
TGCCATCGAGTTGGATCATCTCGCTTCCCCCAGGCATTCCTGGGATTAAGCGTGTCCAACACACGGGGTCAAGTCCCGTCGAGCGGGGCGTTCTCATCAGTGCATCGTCATCAACACCGATGACGCCGACATCGTCATCTTCAACGACGGCCAACACTCAGGTCCGGGTAGCCCGCCTGGTGACACCATCTACACCCTTGGATGGGGCGGGGGAGCACACGGATGGAGCCCCGCTGGGGTGGCCTCGCCGTATGACGATCCTGATCTATTGTCGGAGGATCGTGACCCGATGATTGTTCCTCCGACAGCTGTCAAGAGTGGCTACTACAACAATCGGACGTTGCGCGCGTTGTGGATTCGCGCAGCGAAAGCGCTGTCCGAGGCGGACGAGCTTGTGCTAATGGGGTTCAGCCTGCCGGTAACCGATCTCATCGTTGGGTCGATGTTGTCGACGAATTTGCCACACGACGCGACCATCGTGCCCGTCGACTTCAGCGACACAGTAATTCAGCGTGTCATCGACGTATTTGGATTAAGCGGAGTGGGCGACAGTCGGCTAGTTGCTAACTACGCGGGACTTGGCACACAAGCAATCCCGAAATGGGTGGGCACATTCGCCAATGTCGCGACATAACGAGTAGTTCCGGAGTGGTCTGAGACTTTATAACAGTCCGTCAGCGCAAGAAATGATTGCCATTGGCGAGTGGCCGGAACGAATGGGGCCGTAGCGCTACTCCGGCGCTTGCAAAGTCCGGGAGTGAGCGTTGACCTGAGTCAGGTCCCCTCCGGGATTTTCTTCGATATCACCGCTGTGACCGACGAATTTATTCTCGGCTCGCCACGCACGTCGCGGAACATCACGACGTGACCCTTCGCGTCCTGAGCGGAGCGCTGGAACCCGACTTGGCGATCACCGCGGCGTATCGCTCGAACAGCAGCTGTTGTCGGGCGACCTCATCGCTTGATCCGTCAATGCCGAAGGCTCGGTCGATCACATTGTCCAGTGCCTCGTGCGCGGCGACGACATCGGCCGGCGTCCGATCCGGATCGTAGAGGTCGGCCAGCGATGAACCGGGGTGGTTGTCGCGACTGGCGCTGATCTGCGCGGCGGCTTCTTTAACTGCCCGACGCTGCTCAGTTGTGAGTGACGGCAGAGGGAACGTGTTGTACACGAACGTACTCGAAAAGCGCAGGTCCGACTTGATCCGCCCTCCGATGGCCCGCATCCACGCAATGAACATTGAGGAGGAAAGGATTCCGAATACGAATCCGTCGCCGTCAGCAACCATGAAGTTTGCATCACCGGTGATTACTTCTTCGGGAAACGGGCGCGCAGTAAAATACCGTCGCCCTTCACCAACGTGGCGAGGAATCGCTAAATAGGCACCGCCGGGCCGCTTCTTATTTGGTCGAAATAGATGAGGGATGTCCTGGTACTTAAACGCATCGCCGGATTTAGGTTGTTCCCTCCGCCATTCGGCGCACAGTGCAATGCGCTCCGTTAGAACCGGAGACTTACGCTTATCTGTGTCGGTCAAATTTTCAAGCCAAAGACACCATCGCGGCAGGTCATGAACTAGCTCCCGAGCTCCCACGAACCTTCGCAGGTACTTTGCCGCAACCGCGTCCACTACCACGTTGTCATATTCGTCAGGGGATACGAGCAGATGGCCGCCATCGGTGGGTTGGCTTCCGCGCACAGCCTGCGGCAGAAGATCGCTTAGAGGCTTCGATACGTTGCTGACCAGGACGGTAATCGCGTCACTGAGGTACGGGTTGATGTTCAGTACCTCATGCCGTTGAACTTCACCGCGGCCACCGTCGGCGTAGGTCCACAGCACCGGCGTCGGAGTATTCAGTTTGTCGAAACCCACGATGGACACGTGAACGGCCGCGCCACCCGTGGCTTCTGTGACCCACTGGAACGAGCGGTGCGCGAACCGGCAGCGCCATCCGGCTTCGAGGATGGGCCGCCAGAGGAACTCGACCGGTTCACCCTGACAGATCGAGTTCGTGGACACGTACGCCCAGCGTCCGGCGTGGGTGCCGTAGAAGTCGATCGCCTTGGCGTACCAGCAGGTCACGTAGTCGAGGTAGCCGTTGTAGCGCGGTCCCCAGATGGCCTTGGTGTCGGCGGTCTGCTTCGCGGTCTTGGTGTACTGCCCGATGAACGGCGGGTTGCCCAAGATCACGACGTGGTCCGACGGCGTGACGACCGAGGTCCAGTCCGTGTGCAGGGCGTTGGCGTGCACGATGGTCGGCGCGATAGCGATCGGCAGCCGGTCCGGGGCCTCACCAAACTCCTCGGCCATCTGCTGGTTGGCGAGGTGGTCCACCAGCAGCATCGCTGTCTCGGCGATCCGGGCCGGCCATTCCTCGATCTCGATGCCGAAGAAGTGGTCGAGAGTGATCTTGATTTCCGAGGTGACGTCGAGTGAGAGCTGGGCGCGTTCGACTTTCTTCCCCTCAGCAATCGCCTCCATGTCGAGGTCGCGCCGGCGCTTGAGGATCTCGAGTTCGAGGGCTCGCAGTTCGCGGTAGGCGACGATCAGGAAGTTGCCGCAACCGCAGGCCGGGTCAAGGAACCGGAGCTTGGCCAGGTCATTGTGCAGCTTCGTGAGTTGGCCCTTGTCGTCCCCGGCGCGCTCCAGCCGGTCCCGGTACTCGTCCAGGAACAACGGCCCGATCGTCTTGAGGATGTTTTCCTCGGTGGTGTAGTGCTCTCCGCCGTGCCGACGGGCCTCCCTGCTCTTGACCGTCTGGAACATGGACCCGAACACGGCGGGCGAGATGATGGACCAGTTGAAGGCGCAGGCTTCGAGCAAAGCGCTGCGGAATCCTGCGGACAGCTGGGGCAGGCGGAGCTGTCCGTGGAAAAGACCACCGTTGATGTACCGGAAATATGAGAGGGGATCACCCTTTTCGAAGTCTCTTTGGTTCTCCGGTTTATCGAGTATGTCGAAGAGCCGGAGCAGATCGGTGTGAAGGGTTTCAGGAGTGGTGTGATTTCGCAGGTGATTCTCGAACAATGCTGGGGGCTTCCACATGTCGGCGTCATCACCGAAGAGCAGAAAGAGCAGTCGTGCGAGCAGGAGCGTCGCGTCGTGTTCACCTACACCGGCTGTTTCGAGGTGCGTGTAGAGGGTTCCCATGAGCCGCGCCGCCGCAACGGAAGCCGTTTCGGCTTCGCGGTCGAACGCATCGCGCATCCGTTCCAAGAGCGCGACCAGTGGCAGGTCTTCATCGAAGTCGAGCTCGATCGCCTTCAAACGGCCAGCGAGGTGAGTGGTCCGGTCGCCGATATGGTATTGGTGGACAACGAGTTTGGCGTTGGTGGAACCTAGCTGAGCCCGCCGCGGCCACCGCCATTCTTGACGGTGGTCGTCTGTGAAGATCACAAGGCGCTCCAGGTTGTCCTTGCCGACGAGGACATCGATCTGACGCTGGATCGCACGTGGCGGCAGCACTGGGCAGTGCCAGATACGCAGCCCCTTGTACCCCGCGACCTGAGTGAGCGCGTACTCGGTGCCATCTATGTCGAATGTCAAAACCGGACGGTCGGGGTTATCCCAGCCAAGTTCGTCGATGAACAGAGCCCGGAAGTCGCGGGCGTCGACGAGGTCGAGTAGGCGGTGGTCGGTCATTCGGCGATTCCCATGCTGGAGACGATGCGGATCGGGTCTTTACCGCTGCGGGCTGTGACGGTGAGGTCGCCATCGCGGTGCAGCGCGGTGATAAGCGTGGAGAGTTCATCGTCGCTTGCCCCATTGCGAACAGCTCGCCGGAGCCGATGTTCAGCGTCCTTTGCCAACGGGTGCTGATAGAGATCGTCGAGCGCGAGCGCGGTTTCTGCGTTGTGGCTGTGCAAGGTCGCACCCAGGCGGTTCCAGAGAGTGCGACGGACACCACGTAGGCGCCCCGCTGCGAGGGTTGGTGTAGCGAGTGGCCCACGGACCAGCGCCTCGATGAGCCCGTCATGGTCTGCGGCTGGTTCGAGTCCGGGTTCCTCGGGACCTGCTTCGAACGTCTTGAGGACCTCGTGACCGGTGAGCAGAGAGGTGGTGCCGTCGTCGCTGGCGCGGCCGAACCCGTCGACGCCAGAGTCGGTGCGGACGTAGCAGACCACCCCTGTACCACTGTCCGTGAGTCGCTTGCGTCGGGTCGCGGAAATCATGTCCGGCAGTCCCGCGATCTTGGCCGCGAGCTCCACATCATCCGCCGCCGCGCGTGTCCAGTGCTGGTAGGCCAAGCTCGACGCGTCGACATCATCGGCGGAATCAGGGTCGTCGAGGGTCCCGTTATACAGATCGGCGATCGTCTGGGTTTCACCATCTGAGCCGAAGAACAGTTCGTCTGACCCAAAGGCCTCGGCGTTCGCGTGCAAGCGCTCGCTGATCCGGCGGCGCAGGTCGATCACGTTGTCCACCGACTCGTGGAAAAACGAATACAGCAGGACAGTCTCGGCCTTCTGGCCAACACGGTCCACACGGCCGGCACGCTGGATGAGGCGGATGATCGCCCACGGCAGATCGTAGTTCACGACGATGTGCGCGTCCTGCAGGTTCTGGCCCTCGCTGAGGACGTCTGTCGCGATAAGGACCCGCAGCTCATCCTCGGGAGCGACGTCGGGCTCATGGCCTGGCAACGTGTTCGACTGCGGCGAGAACCGCTGCGCGAGGCGGGTGGGGTTCTCGCTGTCGCCGGTCGCGACACCAACACGATCGATCCCAGCCGCTCGTAGCGCTGCGCCGATGTACTCGGCGGTGTCTTTGTACTCGGTGAACACGAGGACCTTGTCGTCCGGGTGATCCGTTCGGAGCAGGTGGATAAGGGCATCGAGCTTGGAGTCGGTCTCCGGTTTCCAATCGCCGTACATGGTGAGCAATGTCCGAAGCGCCGTGGTGTCCTCGACCAGAGCCTCCCGCAAGGCTGGTGTGAACAGGTTCGGATTGATCCACGTCACACTCGCCGGGTTGGTCTCCTGCAGCGTCGCGTAGCGAGCCGCCGCGGTTGCCGTTTCGTCTCCGCCGCCGGCACCGTCTCCATTCGGGTCGTCGTCGTCTTCGCCAAATTGGTTCTCCGTGATCGTGCCCGCCGGGATCGACAGCCCGTTGTCGATCGCGTACAGAAACAATTCGTTGCGCGCGACGTGCCGCTTGAGGGACAGCGTGAACGAATGCCCGCATGACGACAGCCGCTTATAGAAGGTCGTGCGGACAAAGCCCGCGACATGTCCACGGCCACGCGCCAGATTATCGATGAACTCCCGCTCCGCCTCGGTCGGCGCCGCAGTTGGCGATAGGTAGTTGCCGAGCTCGTACCGGGGCAGCTGGAGCGCAGTGATGGTGTCGAGGGTTGCGTTCCCAGCCATCAAGGTAGCCGGGTCCTCGGGACCGAATGAATGGTCCACTGGCCTCGGAATACGTTGTGGGAACTTGAACTTCGTGCCGTCGGAGAATTCCAGGTACTGCTGCCCGTCGGCATCGGTATACGCGTAATTGTTCTTGATAAACGTGCGTGTGCGGCGAACGAGATGTTCACTCATCAGGCGCTTCCAGTCGTCTGGGTCTTCGGACCGACGGAAGGCTGCCATCGTGGTGGTTTTGCCGTCGACCTTGTCGACGAGTCGAGGATCAGCGGCAATAGCGTTTACCGGTGCGATTCCAAGGTCGTCGTCGTCATCGATATAGAGCCCGAGCTGGTTCGCGACATCCTGGAAGCGGATGTTGTACGGAGTAGCCGTCAGGAGCAAGGCCTTGCTGTCATTGGCGTCGATGTAGTCGCGGATCGCCTTGTAGTCCCGCCGGGTGTCGTTCCGCAGCGTGTGGGACTCATCGACGATGACCAGCTGGTACCGGCGCAGCGCAGGCAGAATCGCGTGAGCCATCGAGTAGGGCACCACGCAGCCGTGCAGGTCGTAGGCCTCGAAGTGCTCCTCCCACATCGACACAAGGTTCTTCGGGCACACCACCAGCGGCATGAAGCCGTGTTCGTCGCGGAGCATCAGCGCCACCGCGATCGCCGTCAGGGTCTTCCCGAGGCCGACGACGTCACCGAGCATCGTGCCGCGCCGCGTCATGATCCGGCGAGCTAAGGTCTGCACCGCGGTCGCCTGATATTCGAGCAGTTGCTCACGTATCGCGCTGGGTACGGAGTATTCGGCGAGCCCTTCGCGGACGTCGCGGGAAAGGTCGTAGCAGACCTTCAAAAACACCTCGTACGGTCGGCGGGGTTCACGCCGTGCCCACGACTCGTCGAGGAGGTCGAGAAGGTCGGCGGTGATCGGCCGGCTGAACTTGTCTGTCCACCGATCCGTGAACCACTGCGCGAGGTCCTTGGCCGCCGTGGTGTCGAGCACGTCGACGTTGAGCTCGTAGTTGACGGTGAGGCCTGGGCGGGTGAGGTTCGACGAACCGACAAACCCGGTGATCGGATTGTTGAGGTCCTCGCGGTGACAGATGTATGCCTTGCCGTGCAACGGCTTTCGGGTGTGCACCTTGATCTCAACAGCACCGGTAGAGAGCAGGTCACGCAGAGACTGCAAAACGGCCCGATCCGCTGCGGTAGGAAGGCCACGCATCAGCTGTATCCGGAGCTGCTCGATAAGGATGGCCTTGCGTTCGCGCGCGGCGTTCGCGTCGGCGTCGGATTCGGTCGTGCCTTCCAGGCCAGCCTGCAGGGCGTCGAGGGTCTCCTGCTGCACTCCGGCGGTCACCATGCCTATGAGGATTCGGACGATCGGCGGATCGCCCGCATTCCAGCTCTCTGCCTTGTCCCTGATCAGCTGGTCGAACACGGCCCACCCACGCAAGTTGAAGTAACCGACGGCGACGTCCATCGTGTTCGACACCAGGAGCGTCTTCGCCAGGTGCGAGCCCAGGTCCTGTTTGATGTTGTCGAAGATCCGCGTCAACGCTGCGCCCGCTTCCCTGTGAGTCGGTAGGTCCGTGATTTTTCTACACGACGTGGCCGACGAACCCGCCTTCAACCAGGATGTTCAGCCCCGTGGCGCCTCCTTCAGCCCCACGTCCCGCTTACTCCGAGCGACCTTCCGTCGGATTCGGAGTTGCTGTGCCTTCAAGGTAAGCATCGAGGCACTGCTGGAGGAGCATGAGTGAAAACGGCATGACCTCGTCGGCATCAACGTCGCCCACGTCAGAACCGTCTGGCAGAAGGAAGCCTCCGGTGCTGAGCTCGACGTTGATCCAAAATCGGTGCAGGTCTTTCAAAATGGCGAGCGCGTCGACCAAGAGCTCAGTATCTGGGTCCTCGTCGGGGTCGATGATGTACTTGGCCAATTCATGAACGAGCTCGTCCCGATGAGTACGGACTAAGTCGAGTCGATCCGCCTGCATCTGTGTGATTGCGTCGTTTCTGACCAGCCACAGCAAGGATGCACGAAACCTGTTCGACGCCAGAGACAGAACATGATTGCGGTACTGCGTCTCTTCCTCAGCAGTCATCGACCAACCGCCGTCCAGGTCCCAGTCCAGACAAAAGAATTCGCGAACCTTGACGAGCACCAAGTCTTTGATCATCTCGTGCGCGATCTGGTAAAGGCCTGCGAACGCGAGCGTCCCTCGAATGACGTCTGGCTTCAGCTTGGCGCGCAACCGCTGCTCGTACCCGACCGGGTCGTCCTGATAGCTCACCCACGCAAGTCTGACGGATTTGCGTAGATCATTGCCAACAACTTCGCGATGGCAGCATATCGATACATGTACGGCCGACACGCGCACACGGCGGCACCAGCCGTCGACGGGCTCCGATCACGACGGGCACTACCGATCGACAACCACGACGGTGACAGTCATTCCGGGCTGTGACACATCGATTCCCAGATCACTCTCAAGCCCCCGCGGATTATCGACCCACCCGTCCGGGTCGAAAACAATGCAGATCAGGTGGCCGATGTTCCCGATGCCTTTGTAACGATCGCGGTCGACGATCAATTGCTCGCCAACTTCTTTGTGCGTAAGCGATTTGGAAGCGTGCTTCAGTTCGACCCCGATGGCATACGCGGGTAGAAGATAGTCAATGCGGCTGTTCGAGCCCGCATACGAAGGTACGTACTCTTCGTCGCGCACATCGTCGAAGAACAGCTTCAGAAGCGCCTTGAAGAGATACTGATCGTCCCATTCGTTAGAGAACTCAATCGTTGTCTTGCCCCGGGGGTGTTTGCGCAGGCTTCGCTGTACAAGGACAAATTGTTCAGCGATGGCCTCGATTACCTTCGCGGCATCCAGCCGTGCACCAGCGAAGCCGACAATGCCGGGTGAGGACGCCGTCTTGACGGTTCCATTGATGAGCTTCAGAAAGAGCTCGCCGATGATCTTCGCTTTGCTGGCGCATGACCTCGACGTGGCGGACCAATCGCCGGCAGTGAATCGGTCGGCCTCATCCTTGCCTTTGAGCGCGGATCGGGTGTCGAGATCGTTCAGAAGTGCCATGTTAAGGAGCCGACCGTGCGGAGCGTAGTTATCGCCGAAGTGCTCGACGAAAAGATCGTCGATATCTATTCGCCGTGTGGGAAGCGCGATGCTCCCCGGTTGTTCCGTCAGATAGCGAAGCCGAGCCACTAGGGCATCGAACCCGTACTCCGGCCGATTCATGTTCCAATGGACGACCAGTGCCTCTTGGTAGGACCCGAGCCTAACGAAGAACCGGCGTAGCAGGTCGAGTTCGAGATCAGCTGGAGCTACGCCCTTCGGTGCATCGGTACGACTGAACGCAGACACGTCACCGCTGCCAAGGTCGTAGATTGCGATGCTCGCAACGCCTGGCGGGTAGTCCTTCGCGGTGATGATGGATTCGCACGCATAGTGGACAGCAATGATGGCTTCGTTCGTTTCGACAGCGCGCGAAAGCTGCTCAAGAGAGTGTTGCGGCCTAGTCAATCCCATCTCCGACGTCAGTGCTGGACTCAAATTGCAGGATTTGCCCGCTCGCGATGTCGAATGCAGTCAGCGGTCGCCCGCGCACGGTTCCACACCCGGTGTCCAGGCATACCAGATGCTGCGAAATGAAAGGCACATCCGTCGCTTGAACAAAATGGCCGAAGAATGTGCGCCGCCGCGGCCAGGGACCATTGTGGGCGAAAATCCTTGAATTACCACGTCCCGCCACCGCGGCATCTGTACGAAGCGTTACGTCAAAAGGGTCGAATCCAGTGTGAGAGAAGAGATAGTCATGGGTCTCAAGAAACGAAGGCAGCGACTCCAGCAGCTTTCTGTGACGAACGTCGAATCGTTCGCGGAATGCCCGCGCGGGATCATCCGTGATGTCGTCCATTAGATAGGATTTGATGGTGGCAAGGCCCCCGTGAGCAGCGAATTCTTCTAGTGGTCCGCCATCAAGGAACTTCAAAAGTTCACGCTCGTGGTTGCCACGAAGGAACACAAACCGCCCGTCCTCATATTCAGGTGCGTTAGCCAGGACTTCCAGTACCAGTCGGCTCTGCGGACCTCGATTCACGTAGTCACCGAGAAGCACCAGCGGCTGCCTTCGCTCCCGGGCTAGCGCGAGCAATGCCTCCAGCGGCGCCACCTCACCGTGGACGTCGCCCGCCACGATCGCAGTTGCAAAGCGGTCCATGCTTAGGATGGCGGAAGCGTCAAGAGGGAGTAGTCAATCTGAGCGTTGCCGGCGATTGCATGCTCCAACTGCTTAGACACAAGCGGATAGCGACCGATTGACCAAACGGTGATCGCTTCAAGCGTCTTGGGCATGCCAGTTGGTAGCGGCACGTCCAGCAATTGCACACCGCTGCCAAGAAGTGCCTCGAGATCTTCAACGATTGAACTCCGAAGCTGAGCTGCGACGGCCGGAATACCGGCCACACGTGCCGCGGCCTCCACATCGAAGATCGGGTTGCCAAGCTCCGCCGTACGCACGTACAACGCAGAGCGAACAGTGAATCGCGCCAGGTTGTCTAGCAGCGGGCGGTATTGTGCCGCATCGGGTTTCGACATGGCTTCCAGGAGGACCCGCAACTCCGTCTTCAAGCGGAGATAAGTCGCCGGCTCTCGATACGCGCCCAAGGCGGCAGAGACCAAATTATACGGGTCAGACAGCACGATGCCCTCGTCGATCAGGTGCCGTACGAAGAGGCTGCCGCGCTCGGCCATGGATGTGAGGTGGGCCGCGGTGTAGACGGTCACGTTCATCGAGCCGACAGCGTACGAACGCGGATTGTCCTCGACAATCTGGAGGACGTCGATGTCGCTGTCATCCCGGGAAGTGCCCCGCGCTCGGCTCCCGTATAAGACGAGGCCACGGTTGTCGTCACCAAATTCGGACAGCAGTCGCCTCACCAGGTGTGTCGCATGTGCTGCGGTCACGCGAGGCCCCCTTTTGTCCGTTTCAATCCAAATGTAGACGACGCATCCGACAGTGCAGTGGTACGACGCTCTGTCCAGAGGGCGGTGTCGCGGAGCAGGGAGCCGTGCCCCACCGAGTCACGCGGATCGGCCGAACGAGGTCAGGCCACGAGCTGACTACGGTCGCACAAACTGAGACCGCCTACCTCGGGACCTGCGACTTAACCATCACACAACATCCACGGCACCTCGGTAGGGTTCAACGCTGCCCCACCTTGCACGGCGCGAGGTCATCACGCTTCGAAACACATCTCAGTCCACAGGAGGCTGGGTCGGCAAAGCGTAGACGGCAGCTTCTTCTGTCTTGTTGCCGCTGTGCTCATGGACGACGGTCCCGAGCCTTTGATAGCCGAGCTTCTCGTAGAGTCGGATCGCGCCCCGGTCTTTGAGCATCACGTCGAGAGCCACTGCGAGCTGGCGTTCGGCGGCGAACCGATGCGCAGCTTCCATCAGCAGAGCCCCCGCACCCAAGTTGCGATGGCAGGGATCTACGAAAAGCCTTGCCAATACAGCCAATTGACTCACATCTCCACCAGTAACGCGTTGCCAGAGGATTGCCGTGTCATCGGTATCGCGCGCCAGGGCTAGCGCTACGTGGCCAATGGGCTCCTCCTCATAGACCGCTGTCCATGCCGCCAGTTCCGCCGGCGGCCCTATCCACGCCTCGGGATTGCCAACACCTTCAACGGGATACCCATCACGAGCATGGACGCGGACGAGAACGTCGGCGAGTGCGGCCAGGTCCGCCGGGCGCCGGCGGCGGATGATTACGTCGTTCATTCGTCCACCTTCATGGTGTAGTCGAGACCGGTGTAGTCGGCACGCATGATGAATTCAGTCACCTCAAACGGCTGCTTGTCCTGATCAAGTCCGGTGTGCAGCACCACGAGGACGGGGACGCCTTCGGGCATAATCAAGCCTCGGGCTTCCTCCGGTGTTGGCATTCGGGCGGTGACTTCTTCGCGCGTGTAGGTGATGAGGTGCCCTTTGTCCTCGAATCGCGCGTAGAGGTCGCCAACTCCGAGTTCATCGTTGCGCCCTAGAACAGAACCCTTTGCGATGTCCCATGGGATGTACGTGATGCCGATCTGCATAGGTTCAGAGTCAGCGAAGTACCAGTTTTCCCGTCGCACAGCACTTTTCGTGTCCGCGCTGATCTGTAGTCGTTCGGCAATCGCTTTCGGTGGCACAACGCGCTCGATGTTGGCCAAGAACGCGTTGGGCACCCGGTCCTGAGCTCGCACTTCGGCATGGAAGGGCGACAGCCCTGTTTCTTCGCGCAACTTGCGCGAGTACCGGCGTTGACCGAATCGCATCAGACGTGGCGCTGATCGGACGAACACACCGCGGCCATGCTCGGCGGTGACCAAACCAGATTTTGCGAGCTGCCTGACGGCCTCGCGCGCCGTATTACGTGCCACGTCATATGTCGCTGCGAGCTGCCGCTCCGAAGGCAGCTTGTCCCCCGGCCCTAAAACTCCCGACTCAATCGCAGCACGCAGCGCCGCCTCCACCTGCCGGCTGGCGGTGGAGTCACCTTGCGGAGTTCTTTCTGCGTCAGCCACAGGGCAAGTGTAGAACAACTGGCTCAAGCCACCTATTGACAAGTGGCTTAAGCCAGTCCTACCGTGGCTTTACTGGCTCAAGCCAGTTGCGATGGAAGCTCCAACGCAAGAGAAACCAAACCCAGGAGACGAAAACCCATGGATATCAAGGTGACTGGAGATGTTTACGCGTGGATCGTCAAGCCGGCCCGGCCGCGATCGATGTACTCCGGCCGAGGCGAAGGCCGCGTCGTAACTGGACGTGAGTACGACGATGACGGTGCCCCACTGTCCGCAGCGGAGGCGCTGCTCATCAGCGATTCACTTGGCGTCACGCCCGGCGCCACCCTGGTCATGCCCGACAACGTGGCTGCAGCGGTACCGATCGGGGCCATCGTGGCGGTCACCGGCCGCAACGGGTTGTCAGCACGAATCCTCGGAGGCGACTTCGGCAGTACCCGCGTCTCAATCCTCGGCATCACCGACGCCCGCATCATCGCCGACGGCGCACAACTGATCCGCGAAGCCGCCAGCAGGAACAACACTGCTGGCCGAAGCGCCAGCGGAACCGCCGCACCGACGCCCGGGAAGGTGTCGGCATGAACCCCGATCCGTACGCACCCGTCGACCCCGACACGCCCCTGCGGTTCGACCACCTCCTGCACCTGCTGACCACAGTCGCTATTTGGTGCACCGTGTTCGTCGTCATCAGTGCCGCGACACTGTCATATTGGCGGCTGCATGCACCCGAGACTTTCGAGCGCGACTTCGCGGCACCAGTCCGCAGGATGCGGTGGCGACTGTGGGCCATTCTCACCTGGGAGCGGTTGGCCAAGCGGTGCGGATTGTCGGCATCCGAGCACGTCACACGCAAGGACAACGAAGGCCGCCCAGTCACTAAGACGGTCTGGTTCCATCCAAAGTTGGTGCAGGTAAAGGCATCTGGTCACTGCCTGCATCTGACGGTACGAACCCGCACGGGACTGACCGTCGAAGACTTGGAGCGTGCCGTTCCCGCAATCCGCGACGCAGCACGAGCGCACTCCGCACGCTCGGTCGTCGTCGCGCCCGGCGCAGTTCGGATCGAGCTGGTGATGCGCGAACAACTCGCCGCAGTCAGCCACGGCGCACCATCGTCAGCGTTGGCCGTTCGCAATGTGCAGCTCGGCCGCTGTGAAAACGGCGCACCCTGGACCTTGACCATCACCGGCCGACACACCCTCACAGTGGGCTGCTCCGGCGCAGGCAAAGGATCAATCTTCTGGGGTATCGCGGGCGGCTACGGGCCAGCAGTCGCCGCCGGGTTGGTCCGGCTGGTTGGGATCGACCTCAAATACGGCATCGAATTGTCCGTCGGTGCCAACTTGTTCACTAAGATCGCCACCACGGAGTCCGACGCAGTGAAAACCCTTGCCGCACTGGAAAAACTGATGGACAAGCGCGGCATAGCGATGGCAGGCAAGACCCGCGAACACACTCCCACCACATCAGCTCCCCTAACTGTCCTGCTGATCGATGAACTTGCGGGAGTCACGGCATACATGAGCGATCCGGCCCTACGCAAGGAAGCCGCAGCCTCGTTGTCGCGGATTCTCACCAAGGGTCGCGCATTGGGCATCGTCGTGGCAGCGTTCCTCCAGGACCCCCGCAAAGAGGTGCTCCCGATGCGCGGATTGTTCACCCAAACCATCGCACTGCGGCTCCGGTCCCGTGAAGAAGTCGCTATGGTGCTCGGCGACGGAATGGCCGACAAGGCACCCGCACACCGCATCAGCCCGGACGTGCCCGGCACGGGATACGTCGTCGCGGAAGACGGACAAGTCACCAGAGTGCGTTCCGACTACTGGAGCGATGACCAAATCCACACCACAGCAAGGAAATACGGACGATCGAACGCCACCGGAGCGGGCCATGAATGACGATTGGCGCATCTTCGAACCGCCAGACCCGTACGAACTAGCCAGACGAGCCGACGATCTGTTGCACCGAGTCAACCTCGTCCGCGCCCACGGCTGGGACCAGTACCGCCAACTCTGGTCCTGCGGCGAAGTCCTGGGAGTTGCTCTGCTCTTGGGTAACGACTCAGAGCTCCAACGGTCCGGCGAGACAATCGTTTCCGCATTGGAGCGGTGGGCGTTCGATCTCTGGGGAATCGTTGGTGGGCAAGAAGATAGCGACGCCGGACTCCGCCGTACGCGTGCCTGGTTCGCATCCCTACGGGCCGCGATCAGCGTTCCGGACATTCAGCAACCACCGGTGACAAGGTGAAGCTATGGTCATCCACGGCCTGCGGGACGCACTCATCACATCGGGCAACTTTCCAGAACTGCTTACCGCCGAACAAGTTTCAGCACTGCTCGGAGTATCAGCGGCAACGCTGAACCGCTGGGCAGCGATCCGCGAAACCACCGGACAACAGATCGGCCCACCCTGCTACACACTGTCAGAACGGGTACGTCGATGGGACTGCGCCGAAGTCCGGTCATGGCTCAAGCAGGTGCGCCAGTAATGGCCGGCAATACACCCCGCGGCATCCGAAAGCGCCTCAACGCAGCCGGTGAACCCCGCTACCAAGTCCGCTACCTGGTCCGTGATCCCGATGCCTCGTCAGGCTGGGTTGAAACATCGGCGACGTTCCCAACGCTGCGCGAGGCCAAAGCATTCAAATCCGAACGCGATAACGAGGCCGCGCTCGGAGCCCGCCGATTCGACCCGCGCCTCGGCCGTACACCTCTGAACCGAATTTGGACACAGTTCTCCGACTCGAAGAAACCAGCGGTGTCTCCGAAGACCTGGAGCGGTTACACCCAGCACTGGGACCTACGCATCGCCCCGAACTTCGGCCACGTACCCGTCGACGAAATCACCCGCGCAGGCATCCAAGAGTTCGTCGATGGGCTGACCGTCGGACCGTGGGCAAAGGTGTCCACACTGAGACTCCTGCGATCGATCCTCGACGTCGCGCACCAGGACGGCCGCATCCACCGCAACCCGGCAACCGGAGTTTCGGCCGGGCGCATCCCCGAACGCGAACGGCACCGATACCTCACCGCTCAGGAAGTCCAGACCCTCGCCGCGGCCTGCGGCAACGAAGGTGACGTCGTGACCGTCCTCGCCTACACCGGGCTGCGCTGGTCCGAACTCGTCGGCCTCCGCGTCAAAGACGTCGACCTGACCGCCCGGCGTCTGTACGTCCGACGCGCCGCACCCGAAGTCGAAGGTCGCATCGTCGTCGGTCCGCCGAAAACCCGAGCCGGCATCCGAACCGTCCCACTCCCCCAAGTAGTGGTCGAAATCCTCAAACGGCGGATCAAAGGCCGAGCTGCCGACGAACCGGCAGTCACCTCACCCAACGGCAAAATGCTGCGATCGACCAACTGGCGCCGACACACGCACTGGAACAAGGTCCTCAAGAAAACGCACCTAGCGCCGCTGACCATTCATGACCTGCGCCACACCTACGCAAGCCTGGCCAGAAAGTCAGGCGCGGATCTGCGCTACGTACAGAAAACCATGGGCCACTCGACACCGACCGTCACCGCGAACATCTACAGCGACCTCTACGCCGACGAGCTCGACCAGGTTGCAACCAACCTCGATCAACTTCACACGACCGAGACTCAGACACCGAAGACCGGACAAGAACCGGACGAATCAGACCAACCACCGAGTGCATGACCCGTGTTTGTGCAGGTAAAGAATGGTGGCCAGGGCCGGGATCGAACCGGCGACCTTCCGCTTTTCAGGCGGACGCTCGTACCAACTGAGCTACCTGGCCGGAAGGGCAAGTTGCCTCGCCGTTCTGGCGACCCTGACGGGACTCGAACCCGCGACCTCCGCCGTGACAGGGCGGCGCGCTAACCAACTGCGCCACAGGGCCTTACATACTGCGTTGCTTCGCTTTCGCGTTGCGTACCCCCAACGGGATTCGAACCCGTGCTACCGCCGTGAAAGGGCGGCGTCCTAGGCCACTAAACGATGGGGGCCAATCCGAATCTCTTCGGGGGCACTCTCAACGTTTCCGTTGGGAGCTTCGATAGCTTAGGGCACGACCGCCCCACGGCCCAAATCGGCACTTCAGACCACCAACGGCCGCTCAACCACCTACCCGCGGAGGCGGCCTCACGGGACGCAGTATCCTGTGTCCCACGCCCCTATAGCTCAGTCGGTAGAGCTACGGACTTTTAATCCGCAGGTCCCAGGTTCGAGCCCTGGTGGGGGCACAAATATCTCGCCCTACGCCGAGCGTGGGGCTTTTCGAGAAGCCGCCCGGCGTGTCGTCTCGGCAACCCCCACGCTCGACGCAAAGCGTTGCAACGCCGGCCTACTTGGCCGGGATCTCCAGTTCCACCACGCGTTCCTGCACCGCCTGACTGATCGCGGCGGTGAACCGGTCGGCCATCATCTGCGCCGCCAGTGGCCGCAGGTTCGGCACCACCTTGGCGATCCGTCCGAGGTATACATTCGGGTCCTCCGCTTCCCGAATCCGGCTGAAGACCACGTCCGTCACCTCGTTGGCGAGGGCGTCGATGTGCTTGTCGACGACGCCGGCCAGGCGCCGGACATCCTCGGCCGGCACGTTGGTGTCGCGCAGGTTCATGGCGGCGCCCAAGACCGACTGCCGGACGCCGAAACGGCCGTCATCCAACCGTCGGATCGCCCCCAAAGCTTCGAGCGTGTCGAGGGCCCGGTCATCCAGCGACAGACCGGCGCGCTGTTCGAGTTCGCGTAGGTCGACGGTCTCGTCCTCGGCGGGGCTCCACGGTGTGAGAAGTGCCGCACGCACCGCGAGGTCGTGGGCCGTCGCGCCTTCGGGTAGCCGCGCCAGCACCTTGGTGATGGCGGCCAGCGTGTAGCCGTGCTGTTGCAGCTGTTGCACCAGCTCAAGCCGAATGCGATGCGGCGCACCGTAATACGCGAGACGGCCGCGCCGCTCGGCGGGCGGCAGCAGGCCGCTCTCGTTGTAGAAGCGAATGGTGCGCACGGTCGTGCCGGTGCGAGCGGCCAGTTCGTCGATGGTGAATTCCTCGACTGTGACATCTGTCATTCCACGAAGTATAGACACCAACATTCACACTGTGCCAGTGTTACTGGCACAGTCACACGTCACTAGGAAATGAGAGCCACATGACCCTGCCGAAGCCCGATGGCACCACCGAGGTCGTCATCACTGGTGCCTCGTCCGGAATCGGAACCGAACTGGCCCGCGTGCTCGCCGCCCGCGGCTACAGCCTGTTTCTGGTCGCCCGTCGCCAGGACCGCCTCGACGCGCTGGCCGACGAGCTGCGCGCCACGTACGGCGTCGCCGTCACGGTGCGGCCGTGCGACCTGGCCGACGCCACGCAGCGTCAGCCGCTCACCGAGGAACTGCGCACCCGGCCCGTCGCCGGCCTCATCAACAACGCGGGTTTCGGCACCAGCGGCGCCTTCCACACCCTGCCGATGGACCGCGAGCGCGAGCAGGTCGAGGTCAATGTTGTTGCGGTGCAAGAACTCACCCACGCCGTCCTGCCCGGCATGGTCGAGCGCGGCGCCGGCGCAGTCCTCAACGTCGCCTCCGTCGTCGCGTTCCAGCCCATGCCGTCGATGGCGACCTACGGCGCGTCGAAGGCGTTCGTCAATTCGTTCTCGGAAGCCGTCCACGAGGAGCTGCGCGGCACCGGCGTCTCCTGCACCGCGCTGTGCCCCGGGCCGGTCCCGACCGAATGGGCCGAGGTCGCCTCCGCACATGAGTTCAGCCTGCGGCCCGCTCAGGTCTCCCCCGCAGACGTTGCGACCCAGGCCGTCGACGGCATGCAGGCCGGCGCCCGCCAGGTGATCCCCGGCACCGTCGTGAAGCTCATGGCCATCACCGGCTCCATCACTCCCCACGCCCTGCTGCTGCCCGCCCTGCGCCTGGCCCGCCGGGCCCTGGGCTGAAACCAACCGAAACCCGAGAACGGACCCCTGCCATGAACCTCTCCGACATCACCGCACTGGCGACCAAGCCCGTCGCCGCCGTCAGCGCCAAGCCGCTCGCCGTGTTCGCAAGTGTCATGAACACGCCCATCAAGACCCGCCCGATCTATCTGCAGACCGTGGTCGACGCCCTCACCGGCTACACCCTCGAAGACGCCGTCGCGGGCAAGGTCGTCGTGATCACCGGCGCCTCGGCCGGTATCGGTGAGACCACCGCCCGCCGCATCGGCGCGGCCGGCGGCGAGGTCGTGCTGGTGGCCCGGACCCGGGAGAACCTGGAGCGCGTCGCCGACGACATCCGCGCCGACGGCGGCACCGCGCACGTCTACCCCTGCGACCTGAGCGACCTCGATGCCATCGGCGCCATGGCCGACCAGGTGCTGGCCGATCTGGGTCACGTCGACATCCTCATCAACAACGCCGGCCGGTCCATCCGCCGCTCGCTGGAGCTGTCGCACGACCGGATGCACGACTACCAGCGCACCATGCAGCTGAACTACTTCGCGCCGGTCCAGCTGATCCTGAAGTTCACGCCGGGCATGCGCGAGCGCGGCTTCGGGCACATCATCAACGTGTCCTCCATCGGCGTGCAGACCAAACTGCCGCGCTTCGGCGCCTATATCGCCAGCAAGTCGGCACTGGACGGACTGTGCGACACGTTGCAAGGTGAGACGGTGTCGGAGAACATCACCTTCACCACGGTGCACATGCCGTTGGTGCGCACCGCGATGATCGCCCCGACCAAGATGTACGACCGCTTCCCCACCCTGACGCCCGAGCAGGCCGCGGCCACGTTGTGCGACGCGATCATGCACCGGCCGCGCCGGCTCAGCCCGCCGTCCGGACAGCTGACGGCCCTCACCGACGCCCTCAGCCCGCGTCCGTTCGACCTGGTGCGGAACAAGGTCTACTCGATGTTCGGCGAGTCCGCCGCTGCCCAGGCAGCACCGGCCGAGGCTGCCGAATCCATTGTGGCCGAATAGAAGAGGACTGTGATGGACCTGAACTCACTGCTTGCCGAGCCGGCCCGGCGGGCCGGCCTCGAAACCCGCGCCCTCGTGGCATTGGTGCGGGCCGGCGCCATCGGCGTCGACCTGCCGCACCGGTTGGTGCAGGTCCTGCTGGTGCTCAACACCTATGGGCCGTTCGGGGCGGCGCCGCGCATCGCCGCGATCCGGCACGGCGCGTATCCGGCGATCGCCGACGAACGCGGGGAACTCACCTACACCGAGTTCGACGAGGCAGTCAACCGGATCGCCAACGCCTTTCGCGCTCGCCTGGCCCCCGGAGATACCGTCGGCATCCTCTGTCGCAATCATCGCGGACCGCTGATCGTGGCGTTCGCCGCGTCCCGCGCTGGGGTCAACGCGGTGTGGCTCAACACGGCATTCTCGGCCCGTCAGGCGGCCGAGGTCGCGAACCGCGAAGGTGTCGACCTGCTGGTGCACGACGTCGAATTCACCGATCTGGTCGCCGATATCGAAGCCAGGCGCGGCACGTTCGTCACCGACATCGACAGTGCCAGTGACGATCTCGACGCCCTCGCGGCCGACGCGTCATCGAAGGCACCGCCGGGACCGGCCAAGCCAGGGAAGATCATCCTGCTGACGAGCGGGACGACGGGCACACCCAAGGGTGCACCCCGCGCCGAGCCGCGCAGCTTCATCCTGCCCGGCGGCCTCCTGGAGCGGCTGCCGATGCGGGCCCGCGAAGCCACCATCATCGGGCCGCCGCTGTTCCACGGCACCGGCCTGCTGATCGCGATCATGACGATCGCCCTCGGCTCGAAGTTGGTGCTGCGCCGCAAGTTCGAGGCTGAGCAGCTGGTCGCCGACATCGAGCGACACAAGGCCACCACGGTGTGCGTCGTGCCGGTAATGCTGCAGCGGGTGATGGGCCTCGGCGACGACACCGTCCGCAGCTACGACACCACCAGCCTGCGCGCGATCTTCTGCGCCGGCTCCCAGCTGCCGGCCGCCGTCGCCACCGCGGCACAGGACCTGCTCGGTGATGTGGTCTACAACCTCTACGGCTCAACGGAAGTGGCGCTCGCGACCATGGCGACGCCGTCCGACATCCGCGAAGCGCCCACCTCGGTCGGCAAGCCGATGCTCGGTTGCCGGATCAAAATCTTCGATGACAACGGCCACGAGGTGCCCACCCCCGGAACGGGCCGGATATTCGTCGGCGCGGCAACACAATTCGAGGGCTACACCGGCGGCGGCACCAAAGAGTTCATCGACGGCCTGATGGCCAGCGGCGACGTCGGGCACTTCGACGACGAGGGTCGTCTGTATATCGACGGCCGGGACGACGACATGATCGTCTCCGGCGGCGAGAACGTCTTCCCGGCCGAGGTCGAGGAACTGCTGGTCACCCACCCGGCCATCGTGGAAGCCTCGGCGATCGGCGTAGACGACGAGGAATTCGGAAAACGCCTGCGCGCCTTCGTCGTCACCGTCAAGGGCACCGAGGTGTCGGAGGCGGAGGTCAAGCAGTTCGTCAAGGACAACCTCGCCCGCTACAAGGTGCCGCGCGAGGTGGTGTTCCTCGACGAGCTGCCGCGCAACCCCACCGGCAAGGTGCTCAAGCGGGATCTGGCAGTACACGACGACTGAGCGTCATCCGCACGAGGCACAGCAGGCGTCGCCCCGCCACGCATTGACGCCTTCTTTGACCGCAATGCCCGCGATCACCAGTGCGGCGATCGGGTCGGCCCAGGACCAGCCGAGGATGGAATTCACCAGTAGGCCGATCAACAGCACGGCCGACAGGTAGGTGCACAGCAGCGTCTGCTTGGAATCGGCCACCGCCGAACGAGATCCGAGCTCCCGGCCGGCCCGGCGCTGCGTATAAGACAGCACCGGCATGACGATGAGGCTCGCCACCGCCAGCACGATGCCGATGGTCGAGTGCTGGGCTTCACCGAAGCCCAGCAGGGCACGGATCGCGTCGATCGTCACGTAGGCGGCCAGCGCGAAGAACGAGAACGCGATGACGCGCAGTGCGGTCTTCTCGCGGGCTTCCGGGTCGGCGCCCGCGAATTGCCAGGCGACCGCGGCGGCCGAGGACACCTCGATCACCGAATCCAGGCCGAAGCCGACCAACGCCGCCGACGACACCCGTGTGCCTTCCGACAGCGCCACGACGGCCTCGATGACGTTGTAGGAGATGGTCGCCGCGACCAGCCACCTGATGCGCCGCGCCAGCTGACCGCGGCGCACGTCGGTGAGTGTCATCAGGTGCACCCGCACGGCTCGCCGTCGGCGCCGACGCACACGCAGTCGGGGTCGACCGCGAGCACCAGTCCCATGAGGTCGTCCAGGGCCCGGCCGATCCGGCGGTCCGCCAGCTCGTATCGCATCCGACGGCCTTCCGGCACCGCCACCACCAGACCGCAGCCCCGCAGGCAGGTGAGGTGGTTGGAGAGGATCTGCCGGGAGACGCCCAGCTGGTCGGCCAGGTCCGACGGGTACCCGGGAACCTTGTTCAGGCTCAGGAGGATTCGGGTGCGCGTCGGATCGGACAGGGCATGGCCGAACCGCGCCAGGGCGTCAGTGTGCTGCAGTGTCGCCATACGGTTGACGGTACATCATTTTCTGTATTCAGGAACCAATGTACCGTCGGACACATCCCGCCGCCAATCACCGCGTCGTCAATGTTTGTTGTGGCCCTTGCCTTTTCCGTTGCCATGACCGTTGGGCGGCGGTGCGTCATCGACCGGCTGTGGCGGAGTCGAAACCGGGGCCGACGTGGACGTCGGGGTCGGCTCAGGCGTGCTCGTCCCGACCGGCGCCGGCGTCGACGGCCGTGACGCGGCGTCGACGATCACCGCGACGACCGTCACCAGCACCACGATGACAGCCGCACCCCAGAGCAGCAGTCGCGAGCTGCGGCGCGGCGCGGCGACCGGCAGCAGCGACGTCGTCGGGTCCGGTAGCGGCTGCCCGAGCACCAGCGTCGGGGGACGACCGGCGGGCACGGCGCCGGACAGGCCGGCACGCATCTCCTCGGCACTGCCGAAGCGCGCCCGCGGGTCGCGGGCCATCGCCCGTTCGACGACGACCGCCAGCGTGGGGTCGACATCGGGACGCAACGCCCGCAGTGGCACCGGATGCCCTTCGGTGACGGCCCGCGCCAGGTCGACGAGGTTGTCCTGCGGAAAGGGCCGCCGGCCGGTGAGTGCCTCGTACCCGACGACCCCGACGGCGTAGAGGTCGTCGGCCACCGTCGCGGGCCGTCCCGACAGCCGCTCGGCGCTGAGATAGCCCATCGTGCCGACCACCTGGCCGGCCACGGTGTGGTTCGAGTCGGCGCTCTTGGCGATGCCGAAATCGGCGATCTTCGCCGCTCCCGAATCGGCCAGGAGGATGTTTCCGGGCTTGATGTCGCGGTGCAGAATGCCTGCCGCGTGGGCCGCGGCCAGCGCCGAGAGCACGCCGTCGAGGACGGCTCGGACCACGTGTTGGGGCAGCGGACCCGCGGCGATCACGTCGGCCAACGTCCGTCCCGGCAGCCGTTCCATGACGATGAACGGGGTGCCGTCCTGCTCGCCGTAATCGTGCACCGCGACGACGTGCGGATGGTTCAGCCCGGCCGCCGCGCGGGCCTCGACCTGGAAGCGATGCCGGAAGTCTGGCTGTGCACTCAGCGGCGCATGAAGCAGTTTGACGGCCACCGGACGCTGCAATTGGGCGTCCCACGCGTCGCGGACCTCCGCCATACCGCCGTGGCCCAGCGTCCCCCGCAATTGGTAGCGGTTGGCGAGAACCCCGGGATAAGGCATGACTCCACGCTAGCCCGCCTCGACCGACCCGCCGAGTCTGGTGCGGGCAGGGTCCGTCAGGCGCTCTTGGCGGTGACGATGTCGCCGGCCAGCGGCGCGATGGCGGCCATGATCCGCTGCACGGTCCGTGCCGGAACGCCCGCGGCGGCCAGGCTTTCACTCAGATACGCGGCCACCAGGTTGAAGTGCTGCCGGGAAATGCCGCGCCCGCGGTGGATGTCCCGCATGGAAGCGCCGGTATAGGGCTCGGGACCACCCAGGGCCGCGGCGAAGAACTCGACCTGCCGGCCTTTGAGCCGTGACATGTTGGCGCCGGCGAAGAAGCCGGCGAGTTCGGGGTCGGCCAGTACGCGCTCGTAGAAGTCCGCCACCACCTGTTCGAGCGCTTCGGCTCCTCCGATCTGCTCATAGATGCTCGTCATGCACCGAGCCAACACCCGCCGTGTTGCCTATCCATTGCTCGACGGTGACCCAGCGACTAAATCGGCCTCACAGACCCCTCGAATTGCTGCGAGTACGGAAAGTGCCTGGGTCAGTCCACAATTGGGCAGTAGAACTGCGGCTGACCCCGATATTCGAGCGGCGGCAGGTTACGCGCGGGCGTCTCCACCAGCGGCGAGTCGACGGGAAGCCGGCCGGAGGCGCGGTCCATCGCCGACCGCTTGCGCGGATGCATCAGCCTGCGCTTCGGGCCGTACTTCGAGACCAACGTGATCACCTGGCACAGCCGGTCGTGCACCCACTGCTGCCGCGCGGACCACGAGTAACCCATCAGCTCGCGCACCGGCGGGTCGTAGAGGGCCACCGTCATGAAAGTCAGGAAGCGCTGCATCACCTTGAGGTTCTGCGCCCACAGCCAGTCCGGAATCCATTGCAGCGACGGATGTTTGGGCATGGTCGACAAATCCATGACCTCGCGCGCCGCATAGTTGTTCTCCAGGACGTTGCGGCACATGTGATCCCAGTAGACCTCGAAGTCCTCCCAACTCTTCGGCACGGGCCGCATGCTCATGCCGTACATGCGGTACCACTGCACGTGCTCGTCGAACAGCTGTCGCTTGTCGGCCTCGGAGATGCCGCCGCCGAATTTCTCGGCAGCCAGCAGAGTGGATTTGAAGAACGTCGAGTGGGCCCAATAGAAGACGTCGGGGTTCAGCGCGCTGTAGCGGCGACCCCGCTTGTCGACGCCCTTGATCCCGATGTGATAGTCCCGCACCTCGGCGCCGGTCTTGGGCGCACGGTCACCGTCGAAGACGACGCCGCCGATCGGATAGATCGACCGCAGGAGCCGCGGAATCCGCTCCATGAAGAAGATCGAATGTTCCTCCACCGCCGCGCCGAGCTGCGGATGCATGTTCTGCATGGAGCCGGCCCACGTGCCCTGGAACAGCCCGGTCCACTGGCCGAAGTACTTCCACGTCAGCGAGTCAGGGCCCAGCGGCACCGCGTCGTAGCCGCCGGGCGAAGCCGGGCAGCCGACCGCCGCCACGGGGGCAGATTCGCTGGTCACTGGGCATGTGTCGGAAGTATTTTGGGTCACCGGCATTCTTTCCTGGATGTCAGCGGGTATCCTGACTACACGCGTTGTCAGCCACAGCTTAGGAGTCACGTGCCTTCCGGTCAACGACAGGGCCGCTGGTCTGCCGTCCCACTGGCGGACCGCCCGACGCGGCGTCGCGAGGCGCTCATCGAAGCCGGCATCGCCGCGCTCGGCCATGCCGACGGCCCCGCGGCGACGGTGCGGGCGGTGTGCCGCACCGCCGGCCTGACCGAGCGCTACTTCTACGAGAGCTTCACCGACCGCGAGGATTTCGTCCGCGCCGTGTACGACGAGGTGTGCACGACGGCCATGGCGGCGCTGACCACATCGCAAAGCCCCCGCGACGCCGTCGAACGGTTCGTCACGATGATGGTCGACGACCCCACGCGCGGCCGCGTCCTGCTCATCGCGCCGGCGCAGGAACCCGTACTCACCCGCTCGGGCGCGGACTGGATGCCGAGCTTCATCGAACTGCTGCAGCACAAGATGTTCCCCGGCGGCGATCCCGCGCGGCGGGCGCTCGAGGCCACCAGCCTGATCGGCGCCCTCACCGCACTGTTCACCGGGTACCTGGGCGGCAAGCTGCCGGTCACCCGCGAGCAGTTCGTCGATTACTGCGTCGACATGCTGATGAGCCGGGTGCCCTCACACCGGTAACACCTAACGAGCGCCGACATCACAGTTCAGAATCACCGGTCGGACATGCGTCACAGCAACTTGATGTCACTACCCGACACAGATACTCTGACTGCTACCAACAGGTACAGATACATCGCACCGGGAGGCGCCATGACAGCCGACTACACGGACCTGCAGCTCCTGCACGAGCTGGAGCCGGTCGTCGAGACGCTCGTCGACCGCCACATGAGCATGCGGAAAGACTGGAACCCGCACGACTACATCCCCTGGAAAGAGGGCAAGAACTACTACGCCCTCGGCGGCCAGGACTGGGATCCGGATCAGGCCAAGCTCTCCGAGGTCGCCCAGACCGCCATGGTCCAGAACCTGCTGACCGAGGACAACCTGCCGTCCTACCACCGCGAGATCGCGATGAACATGGGCATGGACGGAGCCTGGGGCTACTGGGTGAACCGCTGGACCGCCGAGGAGAACCGCCACGGCATCGCGTTGCGCGACTACCTCGTGGTCACCCGCAACTGCGACCCGGTCGAGCTCGAGGAACTGCGCGTCGAGCAGGTCACGCGCGGCTTCTCGCCCGGCCAGAACCTGCAGGGCGACCTGTTCGCCGAGAGCCTGTTCGACTCGGTCATGTACGTCTCGTTCCAGGAGCTGGCCACCCGCGTCTCGCACCGCAACACCGGCAAGGCCTGCAACGACCCCGTCGCCGACCAGCTGCTGCAGCGCATCTCCGGCGACGAGAACCTGCACATGATCTTCTACCGCGACGTCTCGGCCGCCGGCCTGGACATCAACCCGAACCAGGCGATGGCCTCGCTGCACCGCATCGTCGAGAACTTCAAGATGCCCGGGTACACCGTGCCCGACTTCCGCCGCAAGGCCGTCATCATCGCCGTCGGCGGCGTCTACGACCCGCGCATCCACCTCGACGACGTCCTCATGCCGGTGCTCAAGAAGTGGCGCATCTTCGAGCGCGAAGACTTCACCGGTGAAGGCGCGCGCCTGCGCGACGACCTGGGCCGGATCATCAACGAGCTCGAGGACACCTGCGCGAAGTTCGAGGTGGCCAAGGAACGTCGTCTGGAGCGCGAGCGCAAGGTCGCCGAGAAGAAGGCGATGAAGAACCTACTGGTGTCGACATCAGCGTCGTAAGTCCGGAACGAGACACGGCCCGATCCCTGCGGATCGGGCCGATCTCGTTGCGCTCTCCGGTCGTCCTCGCCCCCATGGCGGGTGTGACGAACGTCGCCTTCCGGACGTTGTGCCGCGAGCAGGAACTGGCCCGGGTGGGCACGGTCAGCGGCCTGTACGTCTGCGAGATGGTCACCGCGCGCGCCCTCGTCGAGCGCAATGCCGCGACCATGCACATGACGACGTTCGCGCCCGAGGAGTCGCCCCGCTCGCTGCAGCTTTACACCGTCGACCCGGCCACCACGTACGCTGCGGCCAAGATGATCGTCGACGAGAACATGGCCGACCACATCGACATGAACTTCGGCTGCCCGGTGCCCAAGGTGACGCGCCGCGGCGGCGGTTCGGCCCTGCCCTACAAACGCAAGCTGTTCGGCCAGATCGTCGCGGCAGCCGTCCGCGCGACCGAAGGCACCGACATTCCCGTCACCGTGAAGTTCCGGATCGGGATCGACGACGCCCACCACACGCACCTCGATGCCGGCCGGATCGCCGCCGAGGAAGGTGCCGCGGCAGTCGCACTGCATGCCCGCACCGCCGCGCAGCGCTACTCCGGCACCGCCGACTGGGACCAGATCGCCGCATTGAAAGCGCACGTCACCGGCATCCCGGTGCTCGGTAACGGCGACATCTTCGACGCCGACGACGCACTGCGGATGATGGCCGAGACCGGCTGCGACGGCGTCGTCATCGGCCGCGGCTGCCTGGGCCGGCCCTGGCTGTTCGCCGAACTGTCGGCCGCCTTCAACGGCCAGCCCCGCCCCACCCCGCCGACGCTCGGCGAGATCGGGGACATCATCCGCCGGCACGGCCAGCTGCTCGCCGATCATTTCGGCGAGGACAAGGGCATGCGCGACATCCGCAAGCACGTCGCCTGGTACCTGCACGGGCTGCCCGCCGGCGCTGAGCTGCGTCGCGCACTGGCCCTGGTGAAAACCCTGGCCGAACTCGACGAGCTGCTCACCCAACTGGATTCCGATGTGCCGTTCCCGGACTGCGCAGAGGGCCCACGAGGCCGGCAGGGGTCGCCGGGTTCCGTGGTGCTGCCCGAAGGCTGGCTGGACGACCCCGACGACTGCACGGTGCCGTTCGGCGCCGACATGGTCAACTCCGGCGGGTAAACGTGAGCGACCGCGACCGGACCACCCCCGGTGAGGGTGACGGCGATGCTGCCGGCGACAACCCCTGGGTAACCCGTACGACGCGGGCCGCGGGCCCCGTCCGGGCGCCGTGGGAACGGGCCGGTCGCCTGCAGAGCCAGCCGGACGACGAGAGCGCGGACGACGAGGAAACCGGTAGCCACGGCGGCGGTGGCGTCACCGTCGCCGAACTCATCGCCCGGCTCTCGGGCGGCGCGGTCCCGTCAGCACCTGTCATCGAGGCACCCGCACCACCCGAGCCACCGAAGCCCCAGCGGCCCGCGCCGAAGCCGGCGCCGGCGCCACGGAACGCGCCGAAGCTCGAGCCCGTCGCCCCGCCAGCGGCCGAGGAGCCGGCGCGCACCGCTCGCCGTCGAGTCGAATCCGAGCCCGTCACAGAGGTTTTCGGCGCGCCGCTGGCCGACCCCGACGCGCTGCCCGAACGGCCGCGGGCCGTGGTGCGCACGGACGTCCGGAACTACATCGACCATCCCGAGCGGCCGGCGCACATCGACGCGCCCCCACCGGTCGATCACCACACCCGCCACCGGTTCGCGGTTGCCGGTCGCATCCTCATGGCGTTGGCGGCCGTCATCGCGCTGTCGATGACCGGCGCCGCCTGGCAGTGGCAAAACATCAAGAACAACAACATGAACCGGGTCTCGGCGCTGGACCTCAACTCCCGCGACATCATCGACCCCAACGCGCAGTTCGGCGACGAGAACTTCCTGATCGTCGGCGTGGACAGCCGCTACGGCCAGAACGCCGACATGGGTGCCGGCACCACCGAAGACGCGGGCGGCACCCGCTCCGACACGATCATGCTGGTGAACATCCCGGCGAACCGCAAACGTGTTGTGGCGGTGTCGTTCCCGCGCGACCTGGCCATCAAGTCGACACAGTGCGAAGCCTGGGATCCGAAGACCGGCGGCTACGGGCCCATCTATGACGAAGACACGAAAAGCTATGGGCCCGACCAGGTTTACACCGAGACCAAGCTGAATTCGGCCTACTCGTTCGGTGGGCCGAAGTGCCTGGTGAAGGTGATCCAGAAGCTGTCCGGCCTGTCGGTGAACCGGTTCATGGCAGTCGATTTCGCCGGCTTCTCCAAACTCGTGGACGCCGTCGGCGGCGTCGAGGTCTGCAGCAGCACACCGCTCGAGGACTACGAACTGGGCACCGTGCTGGAGCACTCCGGCCGCCAGGTCATCGACGGTCACACCGCGCTGCAGTACGTGCGCGCCCGCCAGGTCACCACCGAGGTCAACGGTGACTACGGCCGCATCAAGCGCCAGCAGATGTTCCTGTCCTCCCTGCTGCGGTCGATGATCTCCAAGGACACGTTCTTCAACATCGGCAAGCTCAACAACGTCGTCAACCTGTTCATCAACGACTCCTCGGTCGACAACGTCACCACCAAGGACCTGGTGCAGCTCGGCCAGTCCATCCAGGGCGTCAGCGCCGGCCGCGTCACCTTCGTCACCGTGCCCACCGGCGTCACCGACTCCGAGGGCAACGAACCGCCGCGGGTCGACGACATGCGCGCGCTGTTCGACGCGATCATCAACGACGAACCGCTGCCCGAGGAACGCAACTCCGACAACACCCCGGTCCCCGCCACGTCGGCTGCCCCCAGCAGCACCGCGGCCACCCCGGACGGCGAAGAGGTCAACACCACGACGACCGACCCGAGCCAGGTGACGGTCCGGGTGTCCAACTCGACCGGGCAGGACGGCCTGGCCGCGACGGCGACCAAGGAACTCGAGCAGCACGGCTTCACGGTCAACTCGCCGGACGACTACCAGGGCCAGGTGACGTCGACGACGGTGTTCTACTCGGCAGGGCACGAACAGGCCGCCGCGACCGTGGCGTCCACGTTGCCCAATGCCCACGTCGAGCGGGTGTCGGGCCTGGGAGACGTGGTGCGCGTGGTGCTCGGGACCGATTTCACCGCGGTGGGAACCCCGGCCGCCAGCGGTTCAGCCGCCCAGATGCGGGTGACCCATGGCAGCCTGTCGGGTGAGCCGACCAAGCTGCCGGAAGACCTCAGCATCACCAACGCGGCCGACACCACCTGCAAATAGCATCTGACCTGTCCCATTCACCGGCCGTTCATTGCCAGATCACGGCATGTCCAAGGGCCAGAAAGTAGTCTGGAGCCCATGCGTACCGCGTACCACGAGCAGCTTGAAGGCCTGACCAACCGCCTCGGAGAGATGTGCGGCCTGGCCGGCGTTGCCATGGAGCGCGCGACCCAGGCCCTGTTGCAGGCCGATCTGGTGCTGGCCGAGCAGGTCATCTCCGACCACGAGCACATCTCCGCCCTGAGCGCGCAGGCCGAGGAACAGGCCTTCGTCCTGCTGGCCCTGCAGTCCCCCGTCGCCGGTGACCTGCGGTCCGTCGTCGGGTCCATCCAGATCGTCGCCGACGTCGACCGCATGGGTGCGCTGGCGCTCCACGTCGCCAAGATCGCCCGCCGCCGGCACCCGCAGCACGCGCTGCCCGAGGAGGTCAACGGCTACTTCGCCGAAATGGGCCGCCTCGCAGTCGAATTGGGCAACACCGCGCAAGAGGTGCTGCTCACCCGGGACCCGGAGCGCGCGGCCCGCATCCAGGAAGAAGACGACGCGATGGATGACCTGCACCGTCATCTGTTCAGCGTGATGATGGACCGCGAGTGGAAGCACGGCGTGACCGCGGCGGTCGACGTGACGCTGCTCAGCCGCTTCTACGAGCGCTTCGCCGACCACGCCGTCGAGGTCGCGCGGCGGGTGATCTTCCAGGTCACCGGCCGGTTCTCCGACGACGACGGCCTGCCCACCATCAGCTAGGCCCGTTCGGCGGGTACCAGCCGCACGCCGTCGCGGCCGGCGGCCAGCAGGTCCTGCAGCATCTTCTCCAGCACCGACAGTTCCGCGGCGGTGTAGCGCGACAGGAAGTCGTGCCGGCCGGCGTCCATCTCGTCGTGCATGCGCTGGTGTACCTCGATGAGGCGTTTTCCATCCGCGGTGGGGGTCAGCTGCAGCTCTTTGCGGTTGCCCGGCACCGGTGTGCGGGTCACGAGCCCGGCGTCGACGAGTCTTTGGACGTGCTTCGACACCGTGCCCTTGAGCTGCCCGGCGCGGGCGGCCAGGCCCACCACACTGATCGGGCCGTCAGCGAGCTCCGCCAGCAGATGCAGGCCCAGGGTGGGCAGCTCACGCACGGTGCGTTCCAGCCGCGGCGGGCAGTGCGCGGCGAGGTAGTCGCGCTCGGCATCAACCTCGTCGGTGTCGAACTTGTCCCCCACCGCGCCGACCAACGCACTGATGTCGGCGATCAGCGCGGATTTGGTTTTCATGGAAACCATCTTGCCATCCGGCGAGCCATCGGCATATAGTTTCCACAGAAACCATATTCTGAGTCGAGGAGCGCACATGAAGGCAGCGGTCGTGCACGAGTGGGGCCAGCAGCCCCGGTACCTGGATTTCCCCGAGCCCCAGCCGCGCGACGGCGCCGTCGTCGCCACCGTTGAGGCGTCGGCGCTGACCAACCTCAGTCGCATGGTCATCATGGGAAAGCACTACAGCAGCAAGGAGGTTCAGCTCCCCGCCATCGCCGGGGTCGACGGCGTCGCCCGCCTCGACGACGGCTCACGGGTGTACACCGGATCGCTCGCCCCGTACGGGCTGATGGCCGAACGCACCCTCGTCGTCCCGGCCGGCGCCGTCCCGGTGCCCGAGCACGTCGACTCGGTGACCGCGGCGGCGGTGCCCAACCCCGGCATGTCGGCGTGGATGAGCCTGGACTACGCGGCCCAGACCAAACCCGGCGACCACGTGCTGGTCCTCGGCGCCACCGGCGTCACGGGATCAGTGGCAGTGCAGTTGGCCAAGTTCGTCTTCGGGGCGGGACGCGTTGTGGTGGCCGGCCGCAACCCCGAACGGCTGGAGTGGCTCCGCACCGTCGGAGCCGACGACGTCATCGCGCTCGGCACCGACGATCTCGCGGAAAGCGTTGTGGCCCAACACTCGGCGCGGCCGTTCGACGCCGTCATCGACTACCTGTGGGGCACACCCGCGGAGCAGACGCTGACCGCCCTGGCCGCCGCGCATCCGTCGACCCATTTCCACGCCACGCGCTTCATCCAGGTCGGTTCGATGACCGGCGCGAGCATCAGCGTCGACGCCGCGACGTTGCGCAGCACGGGCATCACGCTTCAAGGCGTGGGCATCGGCAGCGTCCCGCCCGAGGCCCTGCAGCGCGCCCGCACCGAAGGCCTGCCCCGGATGTTCGCGATGCTCGACGCCGGTGAGCTGCAGCTGACCACCGCCGCCCGTCCCCTCGCCGACATCGAAAACGTCTGGGCGGCAAAGGAACCCTCCGGCACCCGCGTCGTCATCACGCCGTAGGACGCAGTTGGGTCACCTCCCCTCGCGAGCAGACGCAAAACTGTCGTTTTCGAGCGAAAAATGACAGTTTTACGTCTGCTCGCGGAGTTATCCACAGGGCTGGAGGCCGGATGCTGGCGGCGATGGGATGCGGCCGCCACCATCGACGCATGACGCTCGAAGACGTATTCGCCGTCCACAACGGCGTTGCGACAGCACAGCAGTTGCTCGCGACGATGACCGATCGGGCACTCGCACGCAGAGTCCGGGAGGGAGAAGTCTTCCGGGTGTGCCACGGCGTCTACTCCGCGCGGCCTCCAGACACGACAAGCCGGCTCAGAGCACTGGACCTGCTGTCCGACGTCCCCATCGTCGCCTGTATGAATACTGCTGCCGCGATGTACGGCTTCGATACCGAACAGGACGATCGCACCCACATCCTCGACCCGGGCGTGCGCATACGGACTTCGCTCGACCTCATCGTGCACCAGCGAATTGGCGCGCCGCTCAAGAAACTTGACGGCCGACTCGCCACCGCGCCCGCATGGACAGCGATAGAAGTCGCCCGGACACTGAAACGTCCGCGGGTGCTGGCGGTATTGGATGCCGCTCTCCGCAGCGGCACCTGCAGCAGGGCGGAACTGCTGCAGGCCCTTGAGGAACAACGTGGCCGTCGCGGCGTGGTCAATGTCCGGGAGCTGCTGCCACTGGCTGACGCGCGAGCCGAGTCTCCAATGGAATCCGAGATGCGGTTGGTCTTCATCGAATGGCAGCTTCCGACTCCCGAATTGCAGTACGAGGTACGCGATCTCCACGGTCAACTATGGCGACTCGATTTCGCCTGGCCCGAATACCGCGTGGCAGCTGAGTACGACAGTATGGAATGGCACTCGAATCCCGCTGCGGTCAAACATGATCGCATCAAGACGGCACGGCTACAGGAAATGAGCTGGACCAGCGTTCCGGCTGTCGTCGACGACATCAGGCAATACCCGGTCGAGCTGTGCACAAGAATCAGACGTCACTTTGATCGCGCGGCATGAGTTCCTGCGCGAACAGACGCAAAACTGTCAAGTTTCAACCAAAAACGACAGTTTTACGTCTGCTCGCGAGAGAAAGTGACCGCGAACCCCCGCGCATATCCGCGGGCGACCTAACCGAAGCGGCCGGAGATGTAGTCCTCGGTGGCTTTCTTGGACGGGTTGGAGAAGATCTTCTCGGTGTCGTCGATCTCGATCAGCTGGCCGGGCTTGCCGGTGGCCTCGAGATTGAAGAACGCGGTCTGGTCGCTGACACGCGCTGCCTGCTGCATGTTGTGCGTGACGATCACAATTGTGAAGTCCTGCTTCAGTTCTGCGATCAGGTCCTCGATGGCGAGCGTCGAGATCGGGTCCAGCGCCGAGCACGGCTCGTCCATCAGGAGCACGTCGGGCTGCACCGCGATGGCGCGGGCGATGCACAGACGCTGCTGCTGACCACCGGAGAGACCACCACCGGGCTTGTCGAGGCGGTCCTTGACCTCGTTCCACAGGTTGGCGCCCTTGAGCGACCGCTCGGCGACCTCGTCGAGCGTCTTCTTGTTGCGCACGCCCTGCAGCTTCAGCCCGGCCACCACGTTGTCGCGAATGGACATGGTGGGGAACGGGTTCGGGCGCTGGAACACCATGCCGATGGTCTTGCGCACGCCGACGGGGTCCACGCCGGGGGCGTAGATGTCGTCACCGTCGAGCAGCACCGATCCGGTGGCGCGGGCGCCGGGGATGACCTCGTGCATGCGGTTGAGGGTGCGCAGCACCGTCGACTTACCGCAGCCCGACGGCCCGATGAACGCCGTCACGCTGCGCGGCTCCACCGACAGGCTGACGCTCTGCACGGCGTGGAACGAGCCGTAGTAGATGTTGAGATCTTTGAGATCCAGACGCTTGGCCATTGACGGTACTCCTGCTCAAACTTTCTTCGGGGCAAAGAACTTGGCGCCCAACCGCGCCGCCACGTTCAGCAGCGCGATCAGCAGCACCAGGGTCAGTGCCGCTCCCCACATCCGGTCGGTGGGGACCTCGTTGGCGCCGGCACCGGCGCCGATCTGGTCGTACATCATGCCCGGCAGCGAACCCATGAAGCCGCCGAACATGTCGAAGTTCATGGCCTGTGCGTAGCCCACCAGGACCAGCAGCGGGGCCGTCTCACCCATGACGCGGGCCAGCGACAGCATGACGCCCGTGACGATGCCCGACAGTGCAGTCGGGATGACAATGCGCACAATGGTTTTCCACTTCGGGATACCCAGTGCGTAGCTGGCCTCACGCAGGTCCATCGGCACGATGCGCAGCATCTCCTCGGTGGACCGCACGATGACCGGGATCATCAGCAGCACCAGAGACAGCGACACCGCGAAGCCCGTGCGCTGGAAGCCCAGGGTCGCGACCCACAGCGCGTAGACGAACAGCGCGGCGACGATCGACGGGACACCGGTGAGGATGTCGACCATGAACGTGGTGACCTTGCCCAGCTTGGTGCCGCCCCCGTACTCCACGAGGTACACCGCCACCATCACGCCGATCGGGATCGAGATGACGGCGCACACCAGCGCCTGCAGCACGGTGCCGACGATGGCGTGGTACGCGCCGCCGCCCTCGACGAACGCCGTCATGCCGGACTGCGAGTTGGTGAACCATTCCGACGCCGTGAGGGCCTTGTAGCCCTTGGTGACAACGGAATACAGCACCCACACCAGCGGGATCAGCGCCACGAGCAGTGACAGGCTCACGAGCACCGTCGCGACCTTGTCGGTCACCTTGCGGCGCAGGCCCACCCCTTCGAACGACTGGTGCTTGACGGGCCGCTCCAGCATCGCCGCCATCTTTGCGTTCATTTCGCCGTCCTTCCGGCCACGACCGCGCGCGCCGCGGAGTTCACCACGAACGTCAGGATGAACAGCACCAGGCCGGCGGCAATGTAGGCGCCTGCTTTGTACTGGTCGTTGAATTCGCTTGCGGTGGCCGCGATCTTGCTGGCGAACGTGTAGCCGCCGTCGAACAGGGTCCAGCTGAACTGGGTCTGCGTACCGCGCAGGATGATCAGCAGCGCGATGGTCTCACCGAGCGCGCGGCCGAGGCCGAGCATGGCGCCGCTGATGTAGCCCGAGAGGCCGAACGGCAGCACGGTGGTGCGCACGACCTCCCAGCGGGTGGCGCCCAGCGCCAGCGCGGCTTCGATCTGGCCGCGCGGCGTCTGGATGAAGACCTCACGGGTGACAGCGGTGATGATCGGCAGGATCATCACCGCGAGCACGATGCCAGCGGTGAAGATGGTGCCGCCGCCGGCGACCGAGGCGTTTCCGGTCTTGAACAGGAACAGCCAGTCGAGATTCTTGTTGAGCCACAACGCAAACGGCTTGAGCACGGGTGCCAGCACGTAGAGGCCCCACACGCCGTAGACGATCGACGGCACCGCCGCGAGCAGGTCCACCACATACGCCAGCGGTCCGGCTAGCCGGCGCGGTGCGTACTGCGTCTGGAAGATCGCGATACCCAGCGCCACCGGCATCGCGATCAGCAGCGCGAACACCGACACGAAGACGGTGACCTGCAGCAGATCGAGGATGCCGAAGTGCATCGCCGAGGTGTCGGTGGTGACCCAGTTGCCACCGAAGGTGAAGAAGTTCTCTTTGTTGCGGGCCAGCGCCGGGATGGCGCGCCACAGTAGGAACACACCGATGGCCGCGATGAGGGCGACGATCAGTACGCCGGAACCCTCGGCGAGCAGGCGGAAAATCCGGTCGCCCAGGCGAACTTTCGAGCCCTTCAGCGGGTCGAGAGACACCGGCGTCGGCTCGGGGAAGGGTGCGGCAAGCGCCTCCCCCGACCCCGCGTCGGCTGGATTCGGTGTTGTCACTGTCATCCTGTCAGGAACCTAACGGTCGTGGGCTCCGGTTCCATCCTTACTGCGATGGAACCGGAGCGCCAGCACTGCTTAAGCGATTGCGTCGACCGACTGCAGCAGACGCGTCTTGAAGGCGTCGGGCAGCGGGATGTAGCCCGCCTTCGACAGGTTGGCCTGCCCCTGGTTGGCGGCCACCTTCAGGAACGACTTCACCGCGGCCGCGGTGTCGGCGTCGTAGCCCTTCGAGCAGACGATCTCGTAGGTGGCCAGCACCAGCGGGTACGCGCCGGCTTCCTTGGTCGAGTACAGCGACTTCAGGTCGAGGGCCAGATCGTTGCCGTCCTTGGCGAACTTGGCGGAGGCAATGGCCTTCTTGGCGTTGTCGTCGGTCAGTTCGACTGCGCCCGAACCGGTGTCGATCTGCGCGAACGGCAGGCCGGCGGCCGCGGCCGGGCTCTTCTCGACGTAGCCGATGGCGCCCGGGGTGGCCTGGACGGCCTGCACGACGCCGGCCGACTTCTGCGCGCCCTCACCGGCGCCGCCCTGGAACTCGCTGCCGGCGCCCTTCTTCCAGCTCTCCGGAGCCGCGGCGGACAGGTACTTCTGGAAGTTGTCGGTGGTGCCCGACGAGTCCGAGCGGTAGACGGGCTTGATGTCGGCGTCCGGCAGGCTGGTGCCGGCGTTCAGCGCGGCGATGGCCGGGTCGTTCCACTTCTTGATCTCACCCTGGAAGATCTTGGCCAGCACATCGGCGTTGACGACGAGCTTGCTCACACCTTCGAGGTGGTAGGCCAGGGCGACGGGGCCGAAGACCAGCGGCAGGTTCCATGCCGGGTTGCCACCGCAACGCTCGGCGGCCTTCTCGATCTGCTCCTTGGCCAGCGCCGAGTCCGAGCCGGCGAAGTCGACCTGCTTGGCGATGAACTGCTGGCGGCCGGCGCCCGAGCCGGTGCCGTTGTAGGACAGGTTCTTGCCCGAGCAAACCTGGCCCCAAGCCTTGTTGAACTCGGCGATCGCGTTCTGCTGCGCGGTCGAGCCCTCGGCGGTCAGCGCGTTCTTGCCGCCGCACTCGGCGGACGAACCGGACGTCGACGACGCGGTGCCGGACGTGTTGTCATTGCCACACGCGGTCATGCCGACGGCAAGCGACGCAGCCGCTGCGGTGACGACGAATGCTTTACCGATGCTGGTGAACTTCACGGGTCCTACTTTCGGTGTCGGCCGATGGTCGGCTTTCAAGGGTCGGCTTCCGACTCCCGCGCAACGTATGCGGCCGTAATGGACGAATCACTGATGCCGAATGAACACCGGGTGAACACGGTCAGGGACTTTTCAGCCAACTCGCCGTTTCAGCTAACGGTCGGAGCCGCCGCGTAGGCGACATCGGCGCTGTACAGCTCGAACCCCAGACGTCGGTAGGTTTTCACCGCCGCGGTGTTGTCTGCCTCGACATACAGCAGTACGGTCCCGTCCGGCCCCAGCCGGTCGGCCAGGTGGTGCAGACCGGCCAGCGTCAGCAACGCCCCGAGGCCGCGGCCCTGCGCGTCCGGGCCCACCCCGACGACGTACACCTCGCCCAGGCCCGAGCCCGGGTGAATCTTCGTCCAGTGGAAGCCGAGCAACCGTTCCCCGGTCAGATCGTCGGCGTCGTACGCCAGGAACAACCCGGCCGGATCGAACCAGGACTCACCCCGGCGCTCGTCCACCTCGGCCTGCGTCCAGCCGCCCTGCTCGGGGTGCCAGTGAAAGGCCGCGTTGTTGACGCGCAGCAGTTCGTCGTCGACTTCGGGCCCGGGATACGTGGTCAGCCGAACGCCCGGGACATCGGTCAGCGCAGGCAGATCGGACAACGAGCGGCGCATCTGCCAGAGTTCGCGCACCGCGGTCAGGCCGAGTGCCGCGGCGGTGGCCCGTGCGGCATCGAGGTTGCCGTGCGCCCAGATTCGGGTGGCCGGACCACCGGCGGCCAGGCCGGTGCGGATCAGGTCGCTGCCGATCCCCCGGCCCCGGGCGCCGACGGCGACGACGGCCTCGGCCATGTCCGGCGCGAGATTCAGATAGCCGACCAGCGCACCGGAGTCATGCGCCAGCAGGTGCCGGGTGCGGTCCAGCGGGAGTTCGCGCAGCACCTGGTCCCCGACCGGGGCCACGCCGTCGGCGGCGGTCGCCGCCGCGACGAGTTCACGGATGGCCGTCTGGTCGGCAGCACTCAGTGCGGTGTGCCAGGTCAGTTCTGTCACTGCACGGGCTGGGTCTGGCGGGCGCCGTTCTCGACGTCACCGGAGTCGCCGTCGTCCTCGTCGTCGATGTCGTCGACCGATTCGGGGGCGCCGTTGGCGCGGCCGCGCGCGGGCCGCACGGCCTTGTAACCGACGTTGCGGACGGTGCCGATCAGCGATTCGTAGTCGGGGCCGAGCTTGGCGCGCAGGCGCCGGACATGCACGTCGACGGTGCGGGTGCCGCCGAAGAAGTCGTAGCCCCACACCTCCTGGAGCAGCTGGGCGCGGGTGAAGACCCGGCCGGCGTGCTGGGCCAGGTACTTCAGCAGCTCGAATTCCTTGTAGGTCAGGTCCAGCGGCTTGCCACGCAGCCGCGCGGTGTAGGTGCCCTCGTCGATGACGAGTTCACCGAGCGTGATCTTGCCGGCGCTCTGCTGGTCGGCGACGCCGTTACGGCGTCCCACGAGCAGACGCAGCCGGGCGTCGATCTCGGCCGGGCCGGTGCCGGGCAGCAGGATTTCGTCGATACCCCACTCGACGTTGACGGCCACCAGGCCGCCTTCGTTGACCACGGCCACCACGGGTACCGACGCTCCGGTGCTGCCCAGCAGACGACAGAGTCCGCGGGCGGCCGCGAGATCAGTGCGCGCGTCGACGATCGCCACATCGGCGTTGCCGGCTTCCAGCAACGACGACACCTCGGTGGGTGCCGGCCGCACACTGTGCGGCAGTAGCGCCAGCGCCGGGAGCACAGACTCCGGGTGCGGGTCGACGGTCAGTAGCAGAAGATCCAACGGGTCCTCCAGTACGTCCGGGGCCGCACCGGACCCGCCCCCGCGACGACGCTGTCGCAGTTCAATCCGATTCAACTCCGGAGAATCATGGCTGACACATGGCCGTTACCGGCCAAGATCATCTAACGATAGCTTGCCACCTGCGATTTAGCGGCTTGGAACGGCCGGTCGCAACACTGCGTGGCTGGCCGTACGCCAGAATGTCCGGATGCGTAAGGTGCTGACCCGGCTGCTGATCCCAGCGGTCGTGCTGATCCTCGCGGTCGTCGGCACCGATTTCGGCTTCGCGATCTTCGCCGAATACCGAATGTCCCGCAGCGTCCGGACCGCGGCCCACCTGCACTTCGATCCGTGGGTGTCCATCCTCGGTTTCCCCTTCGCGACCCAGGCGGCGCGGGGCCGCTACCAGCAGGTCGAGGTCAAGGCCGCCGCCGTCGCGCACCCCGTCGTGGGGAAGGCGTCCATCGAGGCCACGCTGTACGACATGGTCGCGACGCCCAAGTCCTGGCTGATCGGACCCGACGCCAAGTTGACCGCGGCCAAGCTGGAAAGCCGCATCATCGTCGACTCGACCCATGTCGGCCGCTTCATGGGTATCAAGGACCTGTTGGTGGAAGCCCCGACCAACGATTCCAACGACGCCACCGGCGGCACCACCGAATCCGGTATCTCCGAGAACCACGGCCTCGTGTTCACCGGGACCCCGGCCGCCGCCGGCCTGAACAAGCGCGTCAGCGTCTCGGTGGACCTGTCCATCACCGGCGCCGACCACACGAACCTGGTGTTCACGGCGACCGATGTGCTCACCGGTCCGGGCACGGCGGAAGAAAAGGTGCCCGACGACAAGAAGGCCGCGGTCCTGCGGGCCTTCTCCACCACGATGCCGGGGATGAAGCTGCCGTTCGGGCTCACGCCGACCAGCGAGGGGGCGCGCGGCTCCGACGTCATCATCGAAGGCATCGCCACGGGAGTAACCGTGCCCCTGGATGGGTTCAGACAATCATGAACTCCACAGTCGTGGTGCTGACGGTCCTGGTCGCCGCGCTCGGGATCGCGTACATCATCGGGCGTCTGCTGACGCTGCGCGCCGGCCTGATGAAGGAAGTCGTGCCGGCCGAGACGTCGGCCGAAAACGACAACGCCGACCTCGGCCTGTCGACCACCGGCCCGACCGTCGTGCATTTCAGCGCAACGTGGTGCGGACCCTGTGCGGCCGTGCGCCGCGTCGTCGACCAGGTCTGTGATGACCTCGGGGTCGCGCATGTCGAGCTCGATCTGGACGCCAATCCCGTTGCGGCCCGACGACTGTCGGTGCTCTCGCTGCCGACGACGTTCATCTTCGACGCCGCGGGGCAGCAGCGGTACCGCACCGCGGGCGTCCCGAAATCCGCTGATCTGCGCGAGGCCCTGCTACCGCTGTTGGCCTGACCACCCCGTCTTTGGGTAAGCTGTCTGCCGTGTTGGCCCCCCGCGAGCTCCTGCTCACCAAGCGTCGCGCAGTAGATCTGTGCCGCGTTGCGGGTTGTTGCTGTTGTTGTTGTAGCTGCTGAGTAGCCGCGCCGTCATTTCGTGTTGCGCTCCGAGCAGCCCTTCTGTGGCCAGTCCACGATCACAAACAACAGGAGCTTTCCCATGTCAGACAATTCCATCGAAACCCCGCAGGTCGACGTGCGTGGACCCCGCTTCGCAGCCTGGGTCACCACCGCGGTGCTGATCGCTGCGCTGCTGGTGTCGGCTGTCAGCCCGATCGCCGCGGCCGTGATCCTCGGCGTGCAGGCCGTGGTGTTCGCGATCGGCGCGATCGGCGGCCCGCGCAAGCACCCCTATGGCCGGATCTTCGCCACCTTCATCGCGCCGCGGCTGGCGCCGGTGTCGGAGAAGGAACCGGTCGCACCGCTGAAGTTCGCCCAACTCGTGGGCCTGCTGTTCGCCATCGCGGGATTCGTCGGCTTCGCGACGGGTATCACCGCCCTGGGACTCGGTGCCACCGCGTTCGCGTTGATCGCCGCCTTCCTGAACGCTGCCTTCGGCATCTGCCTCGGTTGCCAGATTTACCCCCTGGTGGCGCGACTGCGCCGCACGGGCGTCCCCGCCACCTGACCCGCTAGAGCTCATAAGCAACCGAAAGGAATTCGTACATGGCACGTTCCGACGTCCTGGTCTCGACCGAATGGGCCGAGAACAACCTCGACACCGCCGGCGTGGTGTTCGTCGAGGTCGACGAGAACACCAGCGCCTACGACGACGAGGGGCACATCCCCGGCGCCGTCAAGCTGGACTGGCGCGATGATCTGCAGGACTCGGTCAAGCGTGACTTCGTCGACCAGCAGCAGTTCTCGAAGCTGTTGTCCGACAAGGGCATCAGCAACGACGACACCGTCGTCCTGTACGGCGGCAACAACAACTGGTTCGCGGCTTACGCCTACTGGTACTTCAAGTTGTACGGCCACAACGACGTCAAGCTGCTCGACGGCGGCCGCAAGCGCTGGGAGCTCGACGACCGCCCGCTGGTCAAGGACGCCACCGTCCGCCCGGCGACCTCGTACGAGGCCAAGCCCATTGACAACAGCATCCGCGCGTTCCGCGACGAGGTGATCGCCGCGATCAACACCAAGAACCTGGTCGACGTGCGTTCGCCCGACGAGTTCTCCGGCAAGATTCTGGCTCCCGCGCACCTGCCGCAGGAGCAGAGCCAGCGCCCCGGCCACGTGCCGAGCGCCATCAACGTGCCGTGGAGCCGGGCCGCCAACGACGACGGCACCTTCAAGTCCGACGAGGAGCTGGCGAAGATCTACGCCGACGCCGGCCTCGACGGCGAGAAGGAGACCATCGCCTACTGCCGCATCGGTGAGCGTTCGTCGCACACCTGGTTCGTGCTGCAGGAGTTGCTCGGCCATCGGAATGTAAAGAACTACGACGGCAGTTGGACCGAATACGGCTCCCTGGTGGGTGCCCCGATCGAGTTGGGAAATTGATATGTGCTCTGCACCCAAGCAAGGCCTGACGCTGCCGGCCAGCGTTGATCTGGAGAAGGAAACGGTCATCACCGGCCGCGTCGTCGACGGCTCGGGCCAGCCTGTCGGCGGGGCATTCGTGCGCCTGCTGGACAGCACCGACGAGTTCACCGCCGAGGTCGTCGCGTCGGCCACCGGTGACTTCCGCTTCTTCGCCGCGCCCGGCACCTGGACGCTGCGTGCGCTGTCCAAGGTCGGCAACGGCGACGCCGTGGTGGCGCCGACCGGTGCCGGCATCCACGAGGTCGACGTCAAGGTCGCGTGACCTGAGTTAGTTCTTACTGCCGCGAGCGGCCGTGTTTGTACCCCGACACTCCGTGTCTGGACGTACAGATGCGGCCGCTCGTCGCATCTGAGGGGCCGGTGCGGCGCACGTCACACCGGCATCCCGAGTAACCTGTCTGTCCGTGGTGCTTTTCTTCGAGATCCTGCTGGTCGTGGCCTCGCTGGCCATCACCTGGTTTGCGCTCTACGCGTTGTACCGCCTGATCACCGACGAGTCGTGACGTCCGACCAGGACCCCGCGCACGCGAGGAGCGATTCAGCCCCTGACGGCTTGGGCGAGCTCGGCGCGCTGGCCGGTTCCGGCGACCGCGCCATCGCCGCGGCGGCCGATCGCGCCAAGGCCACGGCCGCGCGCAACGTACCCGGGTTCGACGACCTGCCACTGCCCGCGGATACCGCCAACCTCCGTGAGGGCGCGGACTTCAACGACGCCCTGCTGGCCCTGCTGCCGCTCGTCGGTGTCTGGCGCGGTGAGGGCGAAGGCCGCGATTCCGCCGGTGACTACCGCTTCGGCCAGCAGATCATCGTGTCGCACAACGGCGGCGACTACCTCAACTGGGATGCCCGCTCCTGGCGGCTCGACGAGAACGGCGAATACGCCGGCCCGGGCCTGCGCGAGACCGGCTACTGGCGGTTCGTGAACGACCCGAACGATCCCCACGGGCAGGACGAGTCCCAGGCCATCGAGCTGCTGCTGGCGCATTCGGCCGGCTACGTCGAGCTGTTCTACGGCACCCCGCTGAACCAGGCCTCCTGGGAACTGGCGACCGACGCCCTGGCCCGTAGCAAGTCCGGCATGCTCGTCGGCGGCGCGAAGCGGCTCTACGGCATCATCGAGAACGGCGACCTGGCCTACGTCGAGGAGCGCGTGGACGCCGACGGCGGCCTGACCCCGCACCTCTCCGCGCGCCTGTCGCGCTTCGTCGGCTGACGCTGCTTCGGCTTCGCGTCGGGTTTCGTCGGTCTCGGCGCCGCCACTTCACAGGTGACGCCTAGATTCTCGATATCACTCCCCCATCGGCGCTCTCTAGCGTCTGCCTGGTCAGCAATTCGCAACCAGATTGGGGGAAACGTGGTTCCTTCCGCTATTCGTCTCGCCGTCTTCAGTGCGACTGCGGCCGCGCTGGTCGGCGGTGTGGTCGGGTGTTCGTCGAGCAGCGACTCGGCGCCGAGCAGCTCGAGCACGGCGTCGTCGGCAGCCTCGTCCAGCAGCGCGGCACCGGTGTCCGGCTCGGAAGCTCCGGGCACGCCACCCGGTGGTGACGCCTTCGCGCAGTGCCTGACCGAGCACGGCGTTCCCGCGCCGCCGCAGGGCCCGCCGCCGGGCGCTCCGGGCAAGCACGAGGGCCATCAGGGTCCCCCGCCCAGTGGCGAGCACGGCACCCCGCCGGCTCCTCCCGGGGTCGACGAGAACACTTGGAAGTCCGCGACGCAGGCGTGCAACTCGCTCGCGCCGACGCCTCCGCCGGCCGGCTGACCTACCCCGGACATGAGGCAGCCCCCGAGCCAAGGTTCCTGGTTGGACAAGACCGGGAGGCTCGGGGGCCGGGTGGCTGCGGGAATTCGCGAGTGCGCTCGGGAATTACCCGGCGCTACTAGCGGGCAGCCACCTCACATGTCCTCAAAGAATCAATCAATTTGTCGGACCACCTCCTTCCCTGTGTACGTGCGACCGTACTCCCAGGTCGAAGACCCGACAACCGATTTTTCTCGGGCTCAGATCTGCCGGTCGATCAACCCGCTGATCAAGGCTTCGAAGGGCGAAGCCGCCAGCGTCCGCCCATCCAACGTATGCACCCGCGCCGCCAGCGTGATCGCCGAAAGCAGCCAAACACCTTGCGCGGCAATCAAATCCGGTACCGTCACCCGTCGGTACACGCACTCGATGCCCTGCGCCGCGGCGGCCGCGAACAGCGCGCGCTGCGTGGTCGACGGCAGGATCGACGACGCATCGGGCGTCACCAGGACGGGTTCCCCGGCTGAGCCACGAACCGCCAGCACGACGGCCGAGCGCGGCCCTTCGAGCACCGCGCCCGTCGCGTCGACGAACACGGCGTCGCCGGCGCCGGCCCGTTCGGCGTGCCGCAGCGCGGCCACGTTCGCCGCATAGGACAACGATTTCGCGGCGGCCAGCGGCCAGTGGGGCCGCACCAGAGTCACGGCCGCGACGCCGTCCCGGCGGGCCGCGGCGACGCGCTCCGGCACGGCCGAGACCATCACGAAGGCCACCACACCGTCGACGCCGCGGCCGAGCACCAGCCGCAGCACGGCCTCCCCGTCGGGCCACTGGGCCACCGCGGCCGTCACCGCCGCCCGCCATCGGCCGGCGTCCGGACACGGCAGGCCCGCCAATGCCGCCGACGCCGTCAGCCGCGCCAGGTGCTCGTCCAACAGGCAGACGGCCCCCGAACGCACGAGTGCCGTCTCGAAAACCCCGTCGCCGCGGGAGAACACGGGATCGTCGGCGCGGACCGTGGCCCGGCAGCCGTCGACGGCGACGACGATGGGCGGCGGGGTGGTCACGGCCAGAAGGCTAGTCGGGACGCCAACTACGCTCGAAGCATGAGCGCAGTTCCCGCCCCCGAATCCGGACCCGACGCCGGCGCCGTCTGGCACTATGGCGACCCGCTCGGGGAGCAGCGTGCCGCCGCCACCGAGGCCGTCGTCGTCGACCGCGGCCACCGCGCGACCATCGAGCTCACCGGCGACGATCGCCAGAGCTGGCTGCACACCATCTCGAGCCAGCACGTCAGCGCCCTTCCGGAGGGGTCCGTCGTCCAGAACCTGAGTCTGGACGGCCAGGGCCGGGTCGAGGACCACTGGCTGCAGACCGAACTCGGCGGCGTCACCACGCTGGACACCGAGTCGTGGCGCGGGCAGCCGCTCGCCGACTTCCTGCGCAAGATGGTGTTCTGGTCGAAGGTCGAAGTGAACCCCGCTGACCTCGCGGTGCTGTCGCTGCTCGGGCCCGCCGTCAACCAGTTGGACCTGCCGACCCCGGACGCCGCCTGGACCGCCGCGCCGCTGCCCCAGGGCGGTTTCGTCCGCCGAGTGGGCCCCGACGAGATCGAGCTGGTGGTCCCGCGGGCCGACGCCGCGACATGGCGACAGCGGCTGCTCGACGCGGGTGTCCGGCCCGCCGGGCTGTGGGCCTACGAGGCCCTGCGCGTAGCGGCGCTGCGGCCGCGACTGGGCGTCGACACCGATGAGCGCACCATCCCGCACGAGGTCGGCTGGATCGGCGGCCCGGGCGTCGGCGCCGTACATCTGGACAAGGGTTGCTACCGCGGCCAGGAGACCGTCGCGCGGGTCCACAACCTGGGCAAGCCGCCCCGCATGCTGGTCCTGCTGCATCTGGACGGCGGCGACGACCGCCCCGCGACGGGTGATCCGGTACTCGCCGGCGGCCGGGCGATCGGCCGCGTCGGGACCGTCGCCGAGCATGTGGACCTCGGCCCCATCGCGCTGGCGCTGCTCAAGCGCGGCGTGCCCGCCGACACCGAGCTGACCACCGGCGGTGACGCCGAGGTGCCCGCCGCGATCGACGCGGACTCGCTGCCGGAGGCCGACACGTCTGCCGGCGCAGGCCGGGCCGCGGTGGACCGGTTGCGCGGCGGCGCCCGGAACTAGTTGTCCTGCACCAGCGCCCGGTAGCGGTCGGGACGACGGCACCGAACCCGCTCGGCGACGGCCACGCCCGCGGCGAAGATCGCGGCGATGAGCCCACCGAGCACCACCGCAGTGGTGGTGCTGCCGACCAGGAGCGCGAAGTTCTTGATCACCAGCAGCAGGATCGCGGTGAGCCCGAGGAACGACAGGCCGGGCGCGATCACGGTGTGCCACACGCTCGCACCGTGCTCCTGTGTCCGGAAGAAGACGATGACGGCCAGGCTCGTCATCGCCATGAGGGCGATGAGGCCCAGCGTGGATGCGCCCGAGAACCACATGTAGGTCTGCGTGATCGGGTCCCAGCCGATCACCCCGACAGCCACCATGGCGGCCAGCGAGATCACCGTGAACACCAGCGACGACCGGGACGGCGTGCGGTGCCGCTCGTCGACCTCGGCGAGCGACGCGGGCAGCAGCCCCTTGGTCGCCAACGTGAACTGGTAGCGGGTGATGACGTTGTGGAACGACAGCACGCAGGCGAAGAAGCTGGTCACCAGCAGCACCTGGATGACGTCGGTGAGGATCGGTGAGATGTAGGTGCTCGCCAGATTCTGCACGACGTTCTCGGGCTCGGCCTTGGCGGAATCGACGGCCCGATCCACACCCAGGCCCTCGACAACCGCCCATGCCGCCAGCGCGTAGAACAGTCCGATGAAGACCACGGCGGTGTAGGTCGCCCGCGGAATGGTGCGGTCGGGGTCTTTGGCTTCGTTGCGGAACACCGCGGTGGCCTCGAATCCGATGAAGCAGAAGAACGCGAACATCAGGCCTAGACTCGGTGCGCCGATGGCGAATTCGGACGGTGACAGCGGTACGAGGCTCAGGCCGCCCTCGCCGCCGGACCAGCCGGCTCCGCCTGCACAGATGACACCGATGTCGACGAGCACGACGGCCAGCGTCTCGGCGATCAGCAGTACCCCCAGCACCTTGGAGCTCAGCTCGATGTCGCGGTAGCCCAGCACCCCGACCAGGCAGACCCAGCCAATCGCACTGGCCCACCACGGAATTCCGATGTGCACCGCGGTCAACAGCTTCGACGTGGCCACGCCGAGGTAGGTGTACAGCCCGATGAGCATCACCCCGTAAGACCCCAGCGCGAGTGCCGCCGCGCCCACCCCGACGTGCCGTCCCAGGCCGCGCTGGATGTACGAGTAGAACGCGCCGGCATTGGGCACGTACTTGCTCATCGAGGTGAAACCGACCGAGAACAGCGCCAGGATCACCATCGCGATCAGGAAGAACTGCGGCGCGGCGGCGCTGCCGCTCACCGAGATGATGATCGGGACGCTGGCGGTGACGACGGCCAGCGGGGCCGCCGCGGCGACGACCATGAACACGATGGAGCCGACGCCCAGCCCGCGCTGCAGCATGGTGTGTGTCCCGGGCGCTGCTTCCAGCGTCGTCGCGGGGTCGGATGGTGGAGTGTTGATCATTGATTTTCGGCTTTCTGACGACGCTGTCGGGGTGAATTCCGGGAACCCAGGAACGGCGGGGCGAGCGGGCGGGGTCAGTCGGCGAGCACGCCCCGCAGCACGATGCTCTTGACCTGGGTGAATTCGTCGAGCGTGTAGGCGATCCCTTCACGCCCCAGGCCGCTCTTCTTGTAGCCGCCGAACGCGGCCACGTCGGGCCGGTAGGTGTTGCCGCCGTTCACCGAGACGATGCCGGCCTTGATGCGCCGGCCGGCGCGGATGGCCTGTGTGACGTCGTTGGTGAAAACCGCTGCATTGAGCCCGAATTGGGAGGCGTTGGCGAGTTCGATGGCCTCGTCGAGGTTGTCGACGGCGAGCACCGAGAAGACGGGCCCGAAGATTTCTTCGTCGGTGGCGATGCCGACGCGGGTGTCGATCTCCAGCAGCGTGGGGTCGATGAAGGGACCGCGCCGGGTGCCACCGACCAGCACCCGCGCGCCCTGCTCGACGGCTTCGTGGATCTGCCGTTCGACGGTCCGCGCTGCCTCGACGCTGATGAGCGGACCGACATCGGTGGTTTCGCAGCGCTGATCGCCGACCCGCAGCGCCGCGACCCGCTCACGCAGGCGGTCCACGAACTCCTGATAGCGGGACCGGACGACCATGATGCGTTTGGTGGCCACGCACACCTGTCCGTTGGCGTAGGTGCGCCCCGCGACGGCATGGTCGACGGCCGTGTCGAGGTCGGCGTCGTCGCAGACGATGAAGGCGTCGTTGCCACTGAGTTCGAGGAAGACGCGAACGACGTTGCGGCCCGCGGCGGCGGCGATGACGGCGCCTACCGCGGTGCTGCCGGTGAACGTGACCGCCGCGATGTCGGGGCTGCCGGCCAGGTGCGCGCCGACGATGTGGCCATAACCGGTGACCAATTGCAGTGCGGCGCCGGGCACTCCGGCCCGGTGCAGGATCTCGGTGAGCATGACGGTGACGATCGGGTCGTCCTCCGGCGGCTTGACGATCATGGGGTTGCCCGCGGCGAGCGCGGCCCCCACTTTGTGCGCGTACAACTCGGCCGGGAAGTTGAACGGGACGATGCCCACCATGACGCCGAGCGGCTCACGCACTGTGAGCATGAGGTCCGATTGCAGCCCGTCCTGGATGTCGAGGGGGATGGTCTGCCCGAACAGCCGCAGGGATTCTTCGGCGAAGCCGTCGAAGATGCGGGCGGTGGTGTCGATCTCCGCCCTGGCATCGGAGATGGTCTTGCCGTTCTCCGCCGACAGCATCGCGCTCAGTTGGGCGCGGTCGGCGCGGATCTGTGCAGCGGCGGTCTTGAGGATGGCGGCTCGACGGAACGCCGGTGTTGCCGACCAGGTTTCGACACCGGCCACGGCTGCGTCGAGGGCGTCCTGCGCGTCGGCGACGGTGCCGGCCGGCACGGTGCCGATGAGGTGGCCGTCGAACTTGTCGCGGATCTCGATGACCTGACCGGAGGCGCTGTCGCGCTCCTGACCACCGATCGACATCCGGTGCTTGGCGAGCAGTTCCATTGCTGCGGTCATCGTCGAATTCCTCTCGGGGCGGGCCGTGGCGGCAAGACGCTGCCTATGATGCAGACCACATTTCGGGCCCCGGGAGGATTCCGAACATCGTGCGCCAGGTGGTCCGGAAGTTTCGATGTTCTTCGAAACAAGCCCGGCCAGACCTGGTGCCCGCCGAAATTTCTTCGGTATTTACCGGATCGGCCGACGCATCTCGTCGTAACCGCTGACGTATTCCATGTGCTGGACGCCGATGTAGTGATCGAACATGATGCTGGTCGTCGTGGCCGCGACGGGCCCGGAACTGAGCTTGGTCGCGACGAAGTCGCGCAGCTGACTGGTCGACGTGCACGCCACATGGATCAGGAAGTCGTCCGGCCCGCCCATGTGAAACACGTTGAGCACCTGGGGAAACCGGATCACCCGACTGGCGTAGCTCTTCACCTGATCGCGCGCCGACGCGGGCAGCCGCACGAAAACGATTGCCTGCACCGGGAATCCGAGCGCCTCGTAGTCCACGAACGCGTTGATCGACCGGATGACACCGAGCTGCTCGAGCCGCTTGATCCGCGCATGGCAGGTCGACGGCGCGATTCCCGCCTTGCGGGCCAACTCATTGTTGGTGCGCCGGCCGTTGGTGGTCAGCTCCCAGAGCAACAACTCGTCGATCTCGTCGGTCTTGACCTCTCCGACCCGGCCGTCCTCATACCGCTGCATCTGAACCTCCTCGTGCCACAGCCTGAAGCCGCGGCGTCCGCGCCCGAGTTCGGGCAGCACATCCTTCGGCGCATCTCGGACAATACGGGCCGCAGCCGAAAAAAGAGTCTTGTTCGCCTGAGTTTCCGAACGAAATTCGGTGGCACCCGTCCAGCCTCGAAAGATCTCCCACCATAGCGTGAGGCCGACCACAGCCGGAACTGCGATCAGCGCCATACCCGTTGCGCCACATCGCCTTTGGCACGCCCCGGTCGGCACCACCCACTGCAAGGGAGCAGCAGATGATTCCACCAACGGGAACGCCCGACCGGGCGGCAGCACTGGAGCAACTCGCCGACCGGGCGAAGTTCATCCGGCTCGAGACCGTGCGACTGTCCCGGATCGCCGGCGCCGGCCACTACACGTCGTCCTTCTCGGCCGCCGAGCTGTTCGCGGCCCTGTACTACTCGGTCCTGAAATACCGCCCGGCAGAACCGAAATGGGCCGACCGTGACCGGTTCGTCCTGAGCAAGGGCCACGCCGCGATCGGCCTGTACCCGGTGCTGGCCGAAGTCGGCTTCTTCCCGCCGTCGGCGCTCGACGACTACACACGCCTGGGCAGCCCGTTCGGCGATCACCCCGACATGAAGAAGATCCCGGGCATCGATTTCAGTTCGGGCTCGCTCGGCCACGGCCTGTCCATCTCCGTCGGCATGGCCTTCGCCGGACGGGTCGGCAACCGCCCGTACCGCACCTTCTGCATGTTGGGCGACGGCGAGTTGCACGAGGGCCAGATCTGGGAGGCCGCCAACGCCGCCGGGCACTACCGCCTCGGCAAGCTGGTCGCGATCGTCGACCGTAACCAGTTGTGCATCGACGGCTTCACCGATGACGTGATGAGCGTCGAGCCCATCGAAGACCGCTTCGCCGCCTTCGGCTGGCAGACCCACCGCGTCGACGGGCATGACCCCGCGGCGCTGCTGGATCTGTTCGGCACCCTGCCCGACAAGCCCGACGGCCCACCACAGCTCATCGTCGCCGACACAGTCAAGGGCCGCGGCGTGCAGCTCATGGAATACAACCCCGATTGGCACGTCGGCAACCTCGTCGGCGCCGACTACGACGACGTGATCGCGGAACTGCAGGCCGGCCTGCGTCCGCTGGAGGCAGCGAAATGACCGAAACCCAGGACCAGGCAGAGATTTTCGGCGGCGGCGCCACCGAACTGCGCGACAAGCGCTCGTTCGACGGCAGCGACGTCAGTTCGATTCCCGCGTTCGTGTTCGGTGAGGAACTGGCCGACCTGGCCGACCACGATCCGCGCGTCGTCGTGCTGACGGCCGATCTGGCCAGCGCCAACCGGGCCACCGATTTCTCCGCACGCCACCCCGACCGGTTCTTCAACATGGGCATCGCCGAGAAGGGCATGATCACGTCCGCGGCCGGCATGGCGTCGTGCGGCTACGTGCCGTTCGCCGCGACGTTCGCGTCGTTCTCGGCACTGCTGTGCGCCGAGCAGATCCGCACCGACTGCGCGTACCCGCGGATGCCCGTGCGGATCGTCGGACACCACTCCGGCATGTCGATGGGGTTCTACGGCACCAGCCACCACGCGCTGGAAGACCTTGGCGTACTGCGCACTTTCGCCGAACTGACCGTCGTCTGCGCGACCGACGCCAACCACCTGCGCGCGATCCTGCGGGCGTCCGTCGACCACCCGGGCGCGATGTACATCCGGCTGGGCCGCGGCCGCGACCCCGAGGTCTATCAGACGGTGCCCGAGCTCACCTTCGGCAAGGCCATCCGGCTGTGCGACGGCCACAACCTGACCATCATCGCCACCGGCAGCGAGGTCCACCCGGCCCTGGAGGCCGCGGCGATCCTGGCGGACGAAGGCATCAGGACCCGCGTCGTCGACATGCACACCGTCGCGCCGCTCGACATCGACGAGGTACTCGCCGCCGCGCACGAGACCGGCGCCATCCTCACCGTCGAGGAACACAACGTCACCAATGGCCTGGGGTCGGCGGTCGCCGAAGCGCTGTTCCTGAACGGCGCGCCCACCGTGCCGTTCGCCAAACACGGTGTGCCCGACGAGTACATCCCCGTCGGTCCCCCGGCGGCGCTGTATGCCAAGTACCGGCTGGACGCACCCGGTGTCGCGGCGGTGGCCCGGGAGCTGTTGCGATGATCGACCACAACGACACGGCCCTGACCAAACGAGCCCGGCTCGTCGTCCCCGGCGGCATGTACGGACACATGAATGTGCGGTCGTTCTCGGCCACGCTGCCGCAGTACATGGCCACCGGCGAGGGCTGCCGCATCACCGACACCGACGGCAACACGTACCTGGATTTCATGTGCGGCTGGGGCCCCGTGGTGCTCGGCCATCGCAATCCAGCTGTACAACAAGCGGTTTCGGAGCAGATCGCCAAGGGCGACTGCCTCAACGGCGCGGCTCCGGTGATGGTGGAACTGGCCGAACTGCTCGTCGACACCGTGGCCCACGCCGACTGGGCGATGCTGGCCAAGAACGGCACCGACGCCACCACCGCGTGTGTGACGATCGCGCGCGCGGCCACCGGGCGGCGCAAGGTGCTCATCGCTCACGGGGCGTATCACGGTGCGGTGCCGTGGTGCACCCCCGTGACGGCAGGGGTGACGCGTGAGGACCGGGCGCATCTCGACTACTTCGAGTACAACGACCTCGATTCCCTTCGCGCCGCTGTCGACCGCGCCGGCGGCGATCTGGCCGCCGTCATCGTCTGCCCGTTCCGGCACGACGTGTACCGCGATCAGGAACTGGCCGATCCGTTGTTCGCCAAGGGGTTACGCGAACTGTGCGACCGCACCGGCGCGGCGCTGGTCCTCGACGACGTCCGCTGCGGCTTCCGGCTGGACCTCGCCGGTAGCTGGGAGCCGCTGGGCGTGCGTCCCGATCTGTCGGCGTGGTCCAAGGCCATCGCCAACGGCTACGCGCTGGCGGCAGTGACGGGCACCGAAGCGATGAGAGAAGCGGCTGGCAGCATCTACGCCACGGGGTCGTTCTGGTACTCCGCGGTGTCGATGGCGGCCGCGCTGGCGACCATCCGGGAACTGCGCGACACCGACGCGATGCAGCGCATGTCCGACTCCGGTCAGCGCCTGCGCGAAGGGCTGGCGGCCCAGGCCCGCGCGCACGGCTTCGAGGTCGTGCAGACGGGGCCGGTGCAGATGCCACTGCTGCGGTTCGCCGGTGACGACGACTTCAGCCAGACCCGGCTGTGGTGCGACGAGGCCGGTGCCCGCGGCGTCTACCTGCACCCGTACCACAACTGGTTCCTCAGCGCGGCCCACACGGCGACGGACATCCACGACGCGCTCGACCGCACCGACGACGCCTTCGCGGCATTGGCCCGCCGATGAAGATCACCGGTGCAGTCCTCGAGGAGGCCGGGCGGGCCCGGCCGTACGCACAGTCGCGGCCGATCACGGTCGGCGAGCTGGAGCTGGCGGATCCCGGCCCGACCGAGCTGCTGGTCCGGATCGAGGCGGCCGGCGTATGCCACTCGGACCTGAGCGTCGTCGACGGCAACCGGCCCCGCCCGCTGCCGATGCTGCTGGGGCACGAGGCAGCCGGTGTCGTCGTCGCCACCGGTGACGCCGTCGGCGACATCCGCCCCGGGCAGCGCGTCGTGATGTCGTTCCTGCCCCGCTGCGGCGAGTGCCCCGACTGCGCCGAAGGCGGCCGCCTGCCGTGCCCGACCGGATCCGCGGCGAACTCCGCCGGCACGCTGCTGGCCGGCCGGCGCCTGAGTGCGGCCGGCCGGCCCGTGCACCACCACCTCGGCGTCTCCGGTTTCGCCACCCACGCCGTCGTCGACCGGGCCTCCGTCGTGCCCGTCGGATCCGATGTCCCGCCCGACGTCGCCGCGATGCTCGGCTGCGCCGTGCTGACCGGCGGTGGTGCGGTACTCAACGTCGCCAGGCCCGCGCCGACCGACAGCCTGATGGTGGTCGGCCTCGGCGGCGTCGGCATGGCGGCCGTCATCACCGCGCGGGCGCTGCAGGTCGCGCGGGTCATCGCGGTCGACACCGCCGCGGACAAGCTCGGCCAGGCAGCCGCGCTGGGCGCGACCGAGACCTATACCGCAGGTCAGGCCGCTGAACTCGGCATCAAGGCCCGGCACGTCATCGAGTGTGCCGGGCATCCCCGCGCCTTCGAGACGGCCTTCGGCGCGACGCTGCCGGGCGGCAACACCATCACGGTGGGCCTGCCGGCCGCGGCCGCACTGGCCGCCATCTCACCGCTGACGGTCACCGCCGAGGCCAGGATGGTCGTCGGCAGCTATCTGGGCTCGTCGGTCCCGGCCCGCGACATCCCCAGGTACGCGCAACTGTGGCGCGACGGGAAGCTGCCGGTGGAGAAGCTCATTTCCGCGCGGATTCGGCTCGATCAGATCAACGAGGCGATGGATCGGCTGGCCGACGGGCAGGCCATTCGTCAGGTCATCCTGTTCGACCAGGGCTGACGATTCGGCCCTCAGACCCCCGTAAGGGTGGCCTGCCAGCATGAGACCGCCGGGCACGGTAAGCTAACGGCAGGACAATAAACACACTCAGATCGGAGCCGCCTGCACATCGGGCCGCTCCGTTATTGCGCGAGGGGGTCCCCCATGGGCCGCGGCCGAGCAAAGGCAAAGCAGACCAAGGTTGCTCGAGACCTTAAGTACAGCTCACCGCAGACCGATTTCGGTCGGCTGCAACGAGAGCTCTCGAACGACCCCGTTGGTTACCGCACCAGTGCCTTCGATGACGACCTGGGCGACGACGACTCGGACGACGAGCCCGCCGGTCGCTGGGCCGTTCCCGAAGACGACTGGCGTCACTAGACCCCACGAGCGGCCCTGAGTCCCAAGGCCGCCGGCCCAGCCCCCGCGCACGACCTGAAGGTCAGAAGCGCGGGTGCTGGCCCACCAACTCGGCGCGAACGCTGCTCTTGCCACCCTTGTTGACGGTGCCCAGGGTCCAGCAATCCAGGTGCCGGGCAGTCAGAATCGCCAGTGCGCGGTCGGTGTCCTCCGGCGCGACGACGGCGACCATGCCGACACCCATGTTGAACGTCTTCTCCATTTCGGCACGCTCCACGCGGCCGCGCTGGGCGATCATCTGGAACACCGGCGCCGGCGTCCAGGTGCCGCGGTCCATCTCGGCGGTCAGGCCGTGCGGGATGACGCGTTCCAGGTTCCCGGCCAGTCCACCACCGGTGACGTGGCAGAAGGTGCGCACCTGGGTCTCGGCGGCCAGTGCCAGGCAGTCCTTGGCGTAGATGCGGGTCGGCTCCAGCAGCTCTTCACCGAGCGTGCGGCCGAACTCCTCGACGTGGCCCGACAGGCTCATGCGGTCGATCTCGAGCAGCACCTTGCGGGCCAGCGAGTAGCCGTTGGAGTGCAGGCCGGTGGCGGCCATGGCGATGATCACGTCTCCGGGGCGGACGTTCTCGGGGCCCAGCAGGTCGTCGGCCTCGACGACGCCGACGCCGGTCGCGGAGATGTCGTAGTGGTCGGGCTCCATCAGACCCGGGTGCTCGGCGGTCTCACCGCCCAGCAGCGCACAGCCGGCCTGGACACAGCCGTCGGCGATGCCCGAGACGATCTCGGCCACCCGCTCGGGCACGGTCCGGCCCACGGCGATGTAGTCCTGCAGGAACAGCGGCTCGGCGCCACACACCACGAGGTCGTCCACGACCATCGCGACGAGGTCGATGCCGACGGTGTCGTGCTTGTCCATGGCCTGCGCCACGGCGAGTTTGGTGCCCACACCATCGGTCGACGAAGCCAGCAGTGGCTCGCGGTACCCGGCTTTCAGGCCGAACAGCCCGGCAAAACCTCCGAGGCCGCCGCGTACCTCGGGGCGGGTGGCCTTCTTGGCGTGGGGCTTGAACAATTCGACGGCGCGATCGCCTGCCTCGATGTCAACCCCCGCCGAAGCGTAGGAGGCGCCAATCGATTCAGCTCGCTCATCCTGGCTAGTCATCGGCCCCAAGGCTACCGGTCGCACCCTCGCGGATGCACGTCGCGCCTGTTGACGGGCGTCAGGTCAGGGACGGCGCAGGGCTGAGGCGTTGTCGTTGTCGGCCGTCAGCGGCAGGCCGGTGCGGGCCGCCGACGCGAGCATGTGCTCGACGACGTTCTTGCCGAGGGCAGCTTCACCTGGCAGTTCGATCGGGTAGTTGCCGTCGAAGCAGGCCGCGCACAGCCGGGAGGCGGGCTGCTCGGTGGCGGCGATCATGCCCTGCCGGCTGATGTAGCCGAGGGAGTCGGCGCCGATCGCGTGCCGGACCGCCTCGAGCATCTCGTCCTCGCTCGCCTCGGTGCTCTTGGCGTTGGCGATCAGCTCGGCGGGGGTGGCGAAGTCGATGCCGTAGAAGCACGGCCACTTCACCGGCGGCGACGCGATGCGCACGTGCACCTCGACGGCGCCGGCCTCACGCAGCATGCGGACCAGGGCGCGCTGGGTGTTGCCGCGGACGATCGAGTCGTCGACGACGATCAGCCGCTTACCGCGGATGACTTCCTTCAGCGGGTTGAGCTTGAGCCGGATGCCGAGCTGGCGGATGGTCTGCGACGGCTGGATGAAGGTGCGCCCGACGTAGGCGTTCTTCATGAGGCCCTGACCGAACGGGATACCCGAGCCCTGCGCGTAGCCGACAGCCGCCGGCACGCCCGATTCGGGCACGCCGATGACCAGGTCGGCGTCGACGGGCTTCTCTTCCGCCAGGCGGCGGCCGATCTCGACACGCGCGGCATGCACCGAACGGCCGGCGATCGTGCTGTCCGGACGGGCCAGGTACACGTACTCGAAGACGCAGCTCTTGGGCTCGGGGTTGGCGAACCGGGTGGAGCGCACGCCGTCGGCGTCGATGGCCAGCAGTTCACCGGGCTCGATGTCGCGGACGAACGACGCGCCGACGATGTCCAGTGCGGCGGTCTCGGAGGCGACGACCCAGCCGCGGTCCAAGCGGCCCAGGGACAACGGACGGACGCCGTGCGGGTCGCGCGCGGCGTACAGGGTGTTCTCGTCCATGAAGGTCAGGCAGAACGCGCCGCGCACCTGCGGCAGCAGTTCCAGCGCGGACTGCTCCAGGCTCGAGTCGGCGGCGCCGTGCGCCAGCAGGGCGCCCAGGATGTCGGAGTCGGTGGTGGCGGCGACATGGCCACGCGCGTTGATCAGGCCGTCTTCGCGGGCCCGGGCCGCCAGTTCGGCGGTGTTGACCAGGTTGCCGTTGTGGCCGAGCGCGACGCCGGTGCCGGCGGCGGTGTTGCGGAACACCGGCTGCGCGTTCTCCCACGTCGTGGAGCCGGTGGTGGAGTAGCGGCAGTGTCCGACGGCGACGTGGCCGTGCATGGCGGCCAGGGTCTGCTCGTCGAACACCTGACTGACCAGACCGAGGTCCTTGAACACCAGGATTTGAGATCCGTCAGCGACGGCGATGCCTGCCGCTTCCTGCCCTCTGTGCTGCAGCGCATAAAGGCCGTAGTACGTGAGCTTCGCCACGTCCTCGCCAGGGGCCCAGACCCCGAATACGCCGCATTCCTCGCGTGGCTCGTTCTCGGTCTGTTCGGTCACGATAGGGCTGCTCCCGGGGAGGCGGTTGGTGACAGGAATGAGTCTACGGTCCAGCCGGGCGGGAAACGGAATCGAATCTTCTGTCTGTCGGCGCGTCGCCCACCGGAGGCGCACGCGTCGGGCCTGTTTCGGACTCGGCCCCCGCGCCGCGGACGACTTCCCGCCCGGCCGCACACCGTCTCATCAGCCCACTTCAGTCCGGCTGTTTATATGGGTTTCGTGGCCAGTCAATTATCAGAGAGCCCTGATCCTCCCGTCCTCGACCCCGTCACCGCCGACGCGACCCGGCCATGGTCGAGCGTGACGAAGATCGCATTCAGATTCTGCTTTCTGTACTTCGGCCTGTTCTGTGTGTTGTTCGCGCAGATCACTTTTGCCTTCTTCGGGATCGTGGGCGAGTTCCTGCCGAAGCTCGCCGTGATGTGGCAGATGACCGTGCTGGCCCCGCCGCTGAAGTGGGTCGGCCGCGAGGTCTTCGGCGTCGACGCCGTGCTGCACCAGGACTCGGGCAGTGGCGATCAGACCGTGGTGTGGGTGATGGTGTTCAGCCTGGCGGTCGTCGCAGCCGTCGGGACCGCGGTGTGGACCGTGCTGGACCGGCACCGGCCCGACTACGCGCGGCTGTCGGCGTGGTTCCTGACGTTCGTGCGCTTGTGCGTCGCCGGGCAGATGCTGTTCTACGGTTTCGCCAAACTGGTGCCCACCCAGATGCCGTCACCCCCGCCGTCCGCGCTGCTGCGGTCCTTCGGCGACTTCAGTCCGGCCTCGGTGCTGTGGCTGCAGGTGGGCAGCTCGCCTCCGTACGAGATGACGCTCGGCGCCGTCGAGGTGCTGGCCGGATTGCTGATGTTCCTGCCCCGCACCGCGACGCTGGGGACGCTGCTCGGGCTGGCCAGCATGGCCCAGGTGTTCCTGTTGAACATGACCTTCGACGTGCCGGTCAAGATCCTGTCCGGCCACCTGCTGCTGATGAGCCTGGTACTGCTCGCCCCGCAGCTGCGCCGGCTGACGGACCTGTTCGTCCTGCAACGCCCGTCGGAGCCGGTGACCCAACCACCGCTGTTCAGCTCGGAGCGCGCCAATCGCAGAGCCGCCACCGCGCAGGCCGTGCTGGGTCTCTGGGTACTGGTCGGATGCGTCTTCGCGAGCTGGCAGGCGTGGCACGCCTACGGCGGCGGCATGGCCAAACCCGAGCTGTACGGCATCTGGGCGGTCCGGGAGTTCAGCGTTGACGGCAAGCCGGTCCCGCCGCTGACGACCGATCAAACCCGTTGGCAACGCGTGGTTTTCGAGAAGGACGGCGCGCTGACGTACCAGCGGATGAACGGCGAACTGGTCGACGCCCCCACCACGGTCAAGTCCGACACCATCACGGTGTCCGAACCCGGCGGCGCGGCACTGGCCGAGCTGAAGGTGTCACGGCCGTCGGCCCAGCAGCTGCAACTGACCGGCACGCTGCACGGGCGCCCGGTGCAGATCGCCCTCGATCAGGTCGACCTCGATCAATTCACGTTGCGCAACAGGGGCTTTCACTGGGTGCAGGAATACCCGTTCTTCAAGTGAGCCCTACAGCTCGACCAGCGGCAGCCACGGGCCGATCTCCCGTGCCCGTGACCCGGACATCTCGATGGCGCCCGCCGCGTCGTCCAGCGACAACAACCCGGTGGCCAACAGCAGCCAGGTGCGCGGGTCCGTCTCCACCACGTTGGGCGGATTGCCGCGGGTGTGACTGAGGCCCGAAATGCACTGCACCGCAACGAATGGCGGCACGCGGACCTCGACGCTGGCGCCGGGCGCGACGGCCGCCAGCGTGCGCGCCGTCAGCCGGACGGCCTCCGCGATCGCGGCGCGCGGCGGCGTTTCGGCGTGCTCGTCACGCAGCCAGTCGGCGACGAGCAGCACCGCCGCCCGGGTCTGGGCCGGGTCGGGCGCCTTGCGCGTCACCATCTCAGGGATTTGTGCACGATTTTCCGCGGTGGGCGCGGATTTTCGTGCACAAATCACTCATGGGAGAACAGGGCGGGCAGCACGCTCTCGGAGGTTGTCCGCAGTTCGTCCAGCGTGACGCTGAACTGGCCCTGCACCTCCACCGAGTCGCTGCCCGGATCGACCACGCCGATGCGGACGGCCGGCAGTTCGCGGGCCTCGCACATCGCCATGAAGCGGCTCTCCTCGGTGCGTGGCACCGCGACAAGGACGCGGCCCGACGACTCGGAAAACAGCTGCACGAACGGGTCCGCATCCTCGGGAAGCAGGACGCGGCAACCGGTTTCGCCGGCCAGGGCCGCCTCGACGACAGCCTGGATGAGCCCGCCCTCGGACAGGTCGTGGGCGGCCGAGATCAGGCCGTCGCGCGAACCCGCGGTCAGCACTTCGGACAGCAGCTGCTCGCGCTTGAGGTCGACACGCGGCGGCACGCCACCGAGATGGTCGGCCGTGACCTGGGCCCAGACCGAACCGTCGAACTCGTCGTAGGTGTCGCCCAGCAAGATCAGCGTTTCGCCCGGCTCCAGGCCGATGCCGGTCGGGATGCGGCGGTGCACGTCGTCGATGACGCCGAGCACGCCCACCACCGGGGTCGGCAGGATCGCGGTGGAGCCGGTCTGGTTGTAGAAGCTGACGTTGCCGCCGGTGACCGGAATACCAAGGGCCGCACAGCCATCCGCGAGGCCGCGCACGGCCTGCGAGAACTGCCACATGACGCCCGGGTCCTCCGGCGAACCGAAGTTGAGGCAGTTGGTGACGGCCACCGGCGTCGCGCCGGTGACGGCGACGTTGCGGTAGGCCTCGGCCAGCGCCAGCTGCGCGCCGGTGTACGGGTCCAGCTGCGTGTAGCGGCCCGAGGCGTCGGTCGACACCGCGATGCCGCGGCCGGTGGCCTCGTCGATGCGCAGGACGCCGCCGTCGGCGTGCTCGGCCAGCACGGTGTTGCCGCGGACATAGCGGTCGTACTGCTCGGTGATGAACGCGCGGCTGCACAGGTGCGGGCTGCCGAGCAGCTGCAGCAGGGTGGCGCGCAGCTCGTCGCCGGTCTTGGGCCGGGGCAGGTTGGCGGAGGTGTCCGCGATCAGTGCGTCCTGGGTGTGGGGGCGCTGGACGGGCCGGTTGTAGACCGGGCCCTCGTGGGCGACGGTGCGCGGCGGCACGTCGACGACGGTCTCGCCGTGCCAGCTGATCTTCAGCCGGTCACCGTCGGTGACCTCACCGATGACGGTCGCCAGGACGTCCCACTTGCGGCAGACGGCCATGAACGCGTCGACGTTCTCCGGCGTCACAACGGCGCACATGCGCTCCTGCGACTCGCTGGAGAGCACCTCGGCCGGGGTCATGTTGGCGGCGCGCAGCGGCACCTTGTCGAGGTCGATGTGCATGCCACCGTCGCCGGCCGATGCCAGTTCCGAAGTGGCACAGGACAATCCGGCGCCACCGAGATCCTGGATACCGACCACCAGGTGGGCTGCATACAGCTCCAGGCAGCACTCGATCAGGACTTTCTCGGTGAACGGGTCGCCCACCTGAACCGACGGCAGCTTCTTGCGGCCGGCGCCCGACTCGTCGCCGGAGAAGGTGTCGGAGGCCAGCACCGAGACGCCGCCGATGCCGTCCAGTCCCGTGCGGGCGCCGAACAGGATGATCTTGTTGCCGGTACCCGACGCGAACGCCAGGTGCAGGTCCTCGACGCGGAGCGCGCCCACGCAGAGGGCGTTCACCAGCGGGTTGCCGGCGTACGACGGGTCGAAGATGGTCTCGCCGCCGATGTTCGGCAGGCCCAGCGAGTTGCCGTAGCCGCCGACGCCGCGGACGACGCCGTCGAGCACGCGGCGGGTGTCGGGCGCGTCGGCCGCGCCGAAGCGCAGCTGGTCCATCACCGCGACCGGGCGGGCGCCCATGGCCATGATGTCGCGGACGATGCCGCCGACGCCGGTGGCCGCGCCCTGGTAGGGCTCGACGTACGACGGGTGGTTGTGCGATTCGACCTTGAAGGTGACGGCCCAGCCGTCACCGATGTCGACGACGCCGGCGTTCTCGCCGATACCGGCCAGCATGCCGGCGCGCATCTCGTCGGTGGTGGTCTCACCGAAGTAGCGCAGATGCACCTTGGAGGACTTGTACGAGCAGTGCTCGCTCCACATCACCGAGTACATGGCCAGCTCGGCATCGGTGGGCCGACGGCCGAGGATCTCGCGGATGCGCTGGTACTCGTCATCCTTGAGACCGAGCTCGCGATACGGCTGCGGCTGGTCGGGCGTGGTAGTCGCGTTATTGACGGTATCGACCGAGGACGTCACGCAGAGAGTCTATCGTTGCGGAACTTGCCCGCCCGCCACGGCGAGCGCCGGCTACTCGTCGCCGCTGACCAGCACCTTGAGCAGCGCCGGCCGCCGCAGGATGAGCGCGCCCCAGATCAAGAGTCCGAAGGCCACCGCGAAGACCACGGGGAACCACGCCTCTTGGTGCATGTCGATGGTCACGGCACCGCCGAGATAGGCCGTCAGCCCGACCGCGCCCAGCACTGCGGTGCGGGGGATCACCCACACGATGATGCAAGCCAGCAGCACCCACCCGATGACGTACGTCTGGTAGGGCGGGAAGCCGATGCCCTCGGTCGCGGTGCGGGCGAACTCCATCCCGAGAATCTTCGGAATGGCATCGGCCAGCAGGAACAGCAGGAGGAAGGCGCTCAGGACGAGGCCGGCCTTCTGCGGTGTGGTGCGACCGGCCCATACGGCCCGTGATTGCGATACATCCTTGGCGTCGGCCATGGCGGACTCCGTTCTCGATCGGCGGTTCAACACTAGGTCGACTCGCCCGAAGGCGGGAACTCATCGCGGCGGCCCTCATAGCGGGCTGCTAGGTAGGACCCATCGGGGCCTCATCCCGCACTCTTAGCGTGGCCGGATGAGACTTCACATCGGACTCAACCGGGGTGCGATCGCGGTACTGGCCGTGATCGCGGCCCTGGTGTGTATCTGTGCCGGCGCCATCGTCGTCGCGTCCAAGGCGTGGCATGCCGCGTCGGAGCCGGTGGTGTCCACCGGCGTCGAACTGGTCGAGCAGGCCGGTCCCTAGCCCGTCAGGCCGCGCCCGCGATGCAGAACGCGTTGCCCTCCGGGTCGGCCAGCACCACCCAGCGGGCCACCTCGCCGAAGGCATGGCGTTCGGTTTCCGTCGCGCCCGCGGCTTTGAGGCGCTCGAGCTCGGGCTCGATGTCGCCTTCGAGGTGGAAGTCCAGGTGCAGCCGGTTCTTGCCGGGCGTCGGGTCGTCGACCTGCTGGAAGCCCAGATTCGGGCCCTCCGGGAAGTTGACGACGAAGAACTCCCCCGGCATCAGGGTGTGCACCTTGCCGCCGAATTGCGCGGCCCACCAGTCGGCGAGGGCCTGCGCGTCGGTGCAGTCGAATGTGACCATCTCCACTTTGAGTGCCATGGTCAAACTCTAGGCGGGTGCCAGGAACGCCTGCAGCGCCGCGGCGTAGGCCGGCACGTCGAGCGCGCCCATCACCTCGCGTGCCGAGTGCATGGCCAGCTGCGCGGCGCCGACGTCGACGGTCGGGATGCCGGTGCGGGCGGCGGTCATCGGTCCGATCGTCGATCCGCACGGCAGGTCGGCGCGGTGCTCGTACCGCTGCAGCGGTACCCCGGCTTGCGCGCAGGCCAATGCGAACGCCGCGGCGGTCCGGCCGTCGGTGGCGTACCGCAGGTTGGGTTGCACCTTGAGCACCGGGCCGCCGTTGACCTGGATGAGGTGCCCCGGTTCATGCCGCTCCGGGTAGTTCGGGTGCGTGGCGTGCGCCATGTCGCCCGAGGCCACCATCGAGCCGGCCAGCCGGCGCAGCAGATCCTCGCGCGTTCCGCCAGCCGCCAGCACGATGCGCTCCAGCACCGTCGGCAGCAGATCGGACTGCGCGCCGTGGTCGGACGTCGACCCGACCTCTTCGTGGTCGAACAGCGCCAGCACCGGAACGTAGTCGGCAGCCGGCGCGGCCAGGAACGCCTCCAGCCCGGCGTAGCAGGTGCCCTGGTTGTCGAGCCGGGGTGCGCTGATCAGATCGCTGTCGACGCCGATCAGGCGCGACGGCGCGAGGTCGTGCGTCATCAGGTCGGCGGCCAGGACATCGGCACCGTCGACCCCCGCGTGCGCGGCGACGTAACCGAGGAAGTCGCGGGTACCCGTGCCGACGCCCCACACCGCGTTGACGTGCCGCTGCGGATCGAGGCTGACGCCCTTGCGGTCCTCGGACAGGTGGATGGCCAGCTGCGGCACCCGCAGGATCGGGTCGTCGATCCGGACCAGGACGTCCTCGACGGTGTCGCCGCGCCGTACCGAGAGCCGGCCACTGATGCCGAGGTCGCGGTCCAGCCACGAGTTCAGCCACGCGCCGCCGTAGGGCTCGAGCGCCACGACCTGCCAGCCGCTGACGAACCGGTCCGGGTGCTGCTTGACCCGCAGGTTGGGGCTGTCGGTGTGGCCGCCGACGATGCGGAAGGGGTTCGGCGCGTCCGTCGCCCGCCACGCCACCAGCGAGCCGGCCCGCACCGTGAAGTAGTTACCGGGAGAGGCGGGCCAGGCGTCGGTCTCGGCGAGTTCGGTGAACCCGGCGGCGGTCAGCCGCGCGGCCACCGTCGCGCACACATGGAACGGCGAGGGCGACGCGTCGATGAACCCGCAGAGGCCTGCGGCAGTAGCTCCGGTCATGAGGCCATCATCACCCGGAAATCCGTTGCCGTTGCCGCTAGGGTCGAGTTCGTGTGTCCCGCACGGCCTCAGCCCGTTCTCACCACGTTGACATCTGCTGCCATCTTTCTCATCGCCACCATCGATGAGGGCGCCGAGCCCGAAGTGCACGATGCGCTCACCAGGCTGTCCGGACTCGTTCGGGCAGTTGGATTCCGCACGCCCGCAAGCCGTCTGAGCCTCGTGACCGGCATCAGCTCGGACGCCTGGGATCGCTTGTTCAGCGGGCCGCGGCCGGCCGGGCTGCATGAGTTCCCGGAATTGCAGGGTGCGCGTCACCACGCGCCGTCGACGCCAGGCGACCTGCTGTTCCACATCCGGGCCAACGCCATGGACGTGTGTTTCGAGCTGGCCAGCCAGATTCTGAAGTCACTCGACGGCGCGGTGACGGTGATCGACGAGGTACACGGATTCAAGTTCTTCGAGAACCGCGACCTGCTCGGCTTCGTCGACGGCACCGAGAACCCGGACGGACCGGATGCCGTGGTCGCGGCGCTGGTCGGCGACGACGATCCCGAATTCGCCGGTGGCAGTTACGTTCACGTGCAGAAGTACCTGCACGACATGGCGTCGTGGGAGTCGCTCAGCGTCACCGAGCAGGAACGGGTGATCGGCCGCAGCAAGCTCGAGGACATCGAGATGGCCGACGACGTCAAGCCACCCAACTCACACCTGGCCCTCAACGTCATCGAGGACGACGACGGTAACCAACTGCAGATCGTGCGGGCCAACATGCCGTTCGGCCGCGTCGGCTCAGGGGAATTCGGCACGTACTACATCGCGTACTCGGCCGACCCGGCCGTCACCGAACGCATGCTGCGCAACATGTTCATCGGCGACCCGCCGGGCAACACCGATCGCATCCTGGATTTCTCCACGGCGGTCACCGGAGTGTTGTTCTTCACTCCCACAGTCGATTTCCTCGATGCGCCGCCGCCCCTGCCCGCCGCAGCACCGGCAGAACCCGAAGCCCAACCCACGTCAACTGGCACCCTGTCCATCGGCAGTCTGAAAGGTCAACCGCAATGAACAACCTGTACCGCGATCTCGCTCCGATCACCGCGGCCGCGTGGGCCCAGATCGAAGAGGAGGCCGCCCGGACGTTCAAGCGGCACATCGCTGGCCGTCGCGTCGTCGACGTGAGCGAGCCGGGTGGACCGAAGACGGCCGCGGTCAGCACCGGCCATCTCGTCGATGTCACGTCGCCGGCCGACGGTGTGGTGGCGCACCTTCGGGAAGCCCGGCCGCTGGTGCGGCTGCGGGTGCCATTCACGGTGACCCGCACGGCGATCGACGACGTCGAGCGCGGCGCGCAGGACTCCGACTGGGATCCGGTGAAGGAAGCCGCCAAGAAGCTGGCGTTCTCGGAGGACCGGGCGATCTTCGAGGGCTACCCGGCCGCGCAGATCGAGGGCATCCGCGCCGCCAGCTCCAACCCGGCGCTGGCGCTGCCGAGCGACCCTCGGGGCTACCCGGACGTGATCTCCCAGGCGCTGTCCGAGCTGCGCCTGGCCGGTGTGGACGGGCCGTACTCGGTGCTGCTGTCGGCGGAGGCCTACACCAAGGTCAGCGAGACCACCGAGCACGGCTACCCGCTGCTGGAGCACCTCAACCGCCTGGTCGACGGTGAGATCATCTGGGCGCCCGCCATCGACGGCGCGTTCGTATTGTCCACGCGCGGAGGCGATTTCGACCTGCAGCTGGGCACCGACGTGACCATCGGCTATCTGTCGCACGATGCCGAGACGGTGCAGCTGTACCTGCAGGAGACGCTGACGTTCCTCTGCTACACCGCCGAGGCGTCGGTCGCGCTCGACAGCTGATCTACTCGTTGATCCCGCCGCCAGTTGACCCTGTTCCTAGGGCGCATTCGTTCGAGTGAGGTGCGCCCTCGGGTCAGGATCAACAGGTCGGGATGCTCGAATCGAGTTGACCCTGACCCCTGGGCGCAGCTGCGTCGGCCACGCCAACGAGGGTGCGCCTAGCGCGTCTCGCGGGCGATTTTCGCGATCTGTATGCACCCTCGCGGGCAAGTAGAACGGCGTCAGGCGCTCAGGACCGCGTCGAGTGCCGAGAAGAAGATGCCGAGTCCGTCGTCGGACGGGCCGGTGAGGGCCTCGGTGGCGTGCTCGGGGTGCGGCATCAGGCCGACGACGCGGCCGTTGGCCGAGCTGATCCCGGCGATCGAGCGCATCGAGCCGTTCATGTTGTCGCGGTAGCGGAAGACCACGCGACCTTCGCCTTCGAGTTCGTTGAGCACGCTCTCCGACGCGACGTACCGTCCCTCACCCGACTTGAGCGGGATCAGGATGTCGGCGCCGGGTTCATAGCGGCTGCTCCACGCGGTCGACGTCGCGGTCACCTCGAGCCACACGTCGCGGCAGATGAAGTGCAGACCCTCGTTGCGGGTCAGCGCGCCCGGCAGCAGCCCGGCCTCGCACAGCACCTGGAAGCCGTTGCAGATACCCAGCACGGGCATGCCCTTGCCGGCCGCTTCGACCACCGAGGTCATGACGGGCGCGAACTTGGCGATGGCGCCGCAGCGCAGGTAGTCGCCGTACGAGAAACCGCCGGGGACGATGACGGCGTCGACGCCCTTGAGGTCGGGATCGGCGTGCCAGAGGCTGACGGCCTCGCCGCCGACGGCCCGGACCGCCCGTGCCGCGTCGACGTCGTCGAGCGTGCCGGGGAAGGTGATGACACCGACCTTGGTGGTCATGCGTTCTCCCGGTGCACCGAAAAGTCCTCGATGACGGTGTTGGCCAGCAGCGTCTCGGCGACGTGCTCCAGCGTCTCGTCGGACACGGTGTCGTCGACCTCGAGCTCGAACCGCTTGCCCTGGCGGACGTCGGACACCCCGGTGATCCCGAGGCGCCCCAGCGCCCCCACAATCGCCTGGCCTTGCGGGTCCAGGATTTCGGCCTTGGGCATCACGTGCACAACGACGCGGGCCACGCGCGCTCCTTTGTTCGGGTCGGATTGCTCTGCCGAGGCGAGCGTAGCGACGGGAAGACATCTGTACTCTACCGGCGCCCTTGTGCGCCGCGATGCCCGCACAATGGACTGATGGAGCTGACGCACTTCGGACATTCCTGCCTGTTGGCCCGATTCACCGACGGTGACGCGCAGGCGACGGTCCTGTTCGACCCGGGCAACTTCTCGCACGGGTTCGAGGGCATCACGGGACTGGACGCCATCCTGATCACTCATCAGCACCCCGACCACGCCGATCCGGCCCGGCTGCCGGCCCTGGTCGAGGCGAATCCGCAGGCCAAGCTGTATGCCGACCCCATGACCGCGGCGCAGCTGGGTGGCGCGTGGCAGGCCGTGCACGTCGGCGACACGCTGTCGATCGGTCACCTGACGGTGCGCGGCGCAGGCGGCAAGCATGCGGTGATCCACCCGGAGATTCCGATCATCGACAACATCTCGTACCTGGTCGGTGATGCTGGTCACGCTGCCCGCCTGATGCATCCGGGCGACGCGCTGTTCGTGCCGGGCGAGCCGGTCGAGGTGCTGGCCGCACCGGCCGCCGCGCCGTGGATGAAGATCGCCGAGGCCGTCGACTTCCTGCGGGCCGTCGCGCCGCAGCATGCGGTGCCGATCCATCAGGGCGTCGTCGCCGAGCAGGCCAAGGGCATCTACTACGGCCGCCTCGACGAGATGACCGACACCGACTTCCGGGTGCTGACGCCCGAGCAGGAGATGCGGTTCTGAACACGCGACGGTTCTTGGTGTGGTGGCCGCTGGTCGGGTTCACCGCGATGATCGCGCTGGGCATCGTCGTCCGGTCGGGTGACTCGGCCGTGGATCACTGGTTCATGCAGACGTCGCGCACGCTGCTCGGTGACCACCCGTACTGGATGCTGCTGCTGAACCGCGTCAAAGTGCTGGTACCGCTCTATCTGCTGGCGGTGGGTATCCCGCTGTGGCGACGCGAGTGGCGGCTGGCCACCGTGGCCGCGTTGTGCCCGGTCATCTCGATCATCGGCGCCAAGGTGCTGAAGGTGCTGTTCGGTCGGCCCTGGTACGGCGAGAATCTGGCGTATCCCAGCGGCCACACCACCGTGGCGATCACCGTCGCGGCCATGCTGGTGCTCGGGATCGGGGTGCACGCGTGGAGCATCACGATCGCCACGATCGGCGCCGCCATCCCGTCTATCGGCATGGCCAGCAACCACTTCCACTACTTCACCGACATCATCGGCGGCGCGCTCTATGCCACGTCGATGGTGTGCCTGGCGATCCTGGCCGCCGGCCCGCAGGTACTGCATCGTTCCCCGCGCGCCAGGGGCGCCGACCGCGTGCAGTCACCCGCCGGCGGCTAGTGGTGTGTCTCGTAAATAAATAGTTATATGTTCGGTATTCTGTAGGGGTGAGTGCATCACCTGCGGCAGCTT
>NZ_JBJIAO010000029.1:0-66418 GCF_045310825.1 Mycobacterium sp. SMC-21
GACACCCCAGCCCAACGCCTAGCCGCGCTCTTGAACCAAGCCGCCTAGCCACGTTGCACTAATCGATTGACTTTGAGCGTGAAAATTCGCCATCAAGTTCACGTTCGGCGCGTCAACCGAGCATCGCGGCCGCGAAGCGGCGCACTGACTCGACGCCCGTCGCGGCGGCGTCGTCGAACCCCTCGCGGGTGCGTACGGAAATCTCCCGCGTGGCGGGGTCCAAGGTGATCTCGGCCAGCAGCTCGCCGGTCGTCGGCTCGCAGACCGCCCACGAGTACAGCGTGTCGGATTCCCATTGCGCCGTACGGGTTTCGACGTGATCGGGGGAGTGCTCACCCAAGTCCGCGAGTGACGGCCGGTCATCCATGCGGTCGTCGGCACGCAGGGCGCGCAGGTACCAGGCTCCGGCGTTGATTTCGATGGGTTCCATGACGCTCCTCAAATGCAACTCAGGGCTGCGATCCGCGGTGGATCGCAGCCCTGAGTCGTAAAACCAGCGGACTGGAAACTAGTCCTTCAGCTCGGCGATGACGGTGCCCTGCGTGATGGCGGCGCCGGCCTCGACCGACAGGCCGGTCACGGTGCCGTCCTTGTGCGCGGTCACCGGGTTCTCCATCTTCATGGCCTCCAGCACCACGATCAGATCACCCGCGGAGACCTGCTGGCCCTCCTCGACGGCGACCTTCACGACGGTGCCCTGCATCGGCGCGGTGACCGAGTCGCCCGAGGCGGCCTTGCCGCCGGCGGCGCCACGCTTACGCGGCTTCGGCTTCTTCTTGATGACGCCGGTGGCCGCGCCACCACCGCCACCACCGATGGCCAGATCGCCGGGCAGCGACACCTCGACGCGACGGCCACCGACCTCGACGACGACCTTCTGACGCGGCGCGGCGTCTTCGTCGTCCAGCGCCTCGCCACCGGTGAACGGCTCGACCGTGTTGTTCCACTCGGTCTCGATCCAGCGGGTGTGCACGTCGAACTTGTCGCCGTCACCGATGAAGGCCGGGTCGGAGACCACGGCGCGGTGGAACGGGATGACCGTGGCCAGACCCTCGACGTTGAACTCCGCCAGCGCACGACGCGAGCGGGCCAGGGCCTCTTCGCGGGTGGCGCCGGTGACGATCAGCTTGGCCAGCATCGAGTCGAACTGACCGCCGATGACCGAGCCGGACTCCACGCCCGAGTCCATGCGGACGCCGGGGCCGGTCGGCGCCTCGAACTTGGTGACCGGGCCGGGGGCCGGCAGGAAGCCGCGACCGGCGTCCTCGCCGTTGATGCGGAACTCGAACGAGTGGCCGCGCGGGGCCGGGTCCTCGGTGATGTCCAGGGCCTCGCCGTTGGCGATCTTGAACTGCTGCAGCACCAGGTCGATGCCCGAGGTCTCCTCGGTGACCGGGTGTTCCACCTGCAGACGGGTGTTGACCTCGAGGAACGAGATCAGGCCGTCCTGGCCGACCAGGTACTCGACGGTGCCCGCACCGTAGTAGCCGGCTTCCTTGCAGATGCGCTTGGCCGACTCGTGGATTTCCTTGCGCTGCGCGTCGGACAGGAACGGCGCGGGGGCCTCCTCGACGAGCTTCTGGAAGCGGCGCTGCAGCGAGCAGTCGCGGGTACCGGCGACGACGACGTTGCCGTGGGTGTCGGCGATGACCTGGGCCTCGACGTGGCGCGGCTTGTCCAGGTAGCGCTCGACGAAGCACTCACCACGGCCGAAGGCGGCGACGGCCTCACGGGTGGCCGAGTCGAACAGCTCGGGGATCTCCTCGAGGGTGCGGGCGACCTTCATGCCGCGGCCGCCACCACCGAAGGCGGCCTTGATGGCGATCGGCAGGCCGTGCTCCTTGGCGAAGGCCAGGATTTCGTCGGCGTCCTTGACCGGGTCCGGGGTACCCGGCACCAGCGGCGCGTTGGCCTTGGCGGCGATGTGGCGCGCGGTGACCTTGTCACCGAGGTCGCGGATGGACTGCGGGCTCGGCCCGATCCAGATCAGCCCGGCGTCGAGGACGGCCTGGGCGAAGTCGGCGTTCTCGGACAGGAAGCCGTAGCCCGGGTGGATGGCGTTGGCGCCGGACTTGGCGGCGGCGTCGAGGATCTTGTCGAAGACGAGGTAGGACTCGGCCGAGGTCTGGCCACCCAGGGCGAAGGCCTCGTCGGCCAGCCGCACGTGCGGCGCGTCGGCGTCCGGCTCGGCGTAAACGGCGACGCTGGCCAGTCCGGCGTCCTTGGCAGCCCGGATGACCCGGACGGCAATCTCTCCACGGTTGGCGACTAGCACCTTGGAGATCTTGGAACTGGCGTGGTTGGCCACAGTGCCTCCTGACGGCGGTTCTCTAAGAAATGTCTTTAAGAATGTATCGCGTGCAGTGTAAGGCCTAACCGGCGGATCCCCACTTCGGGATACGCGGGCGCCGGGACGTTTTCTTAGAGATTGCCCAATCGACCCACTTGACCCGCGCTTTCTCACCGAACATCTGCTTGGGTGATACTGGTGCCGCACCGGACCCGCCGGGGAGCCACGAGTAAGGGGACACCGTTGTTCGTCGAGCCGCAGGCCTCAGACCCCGAATTGATCGCGCGCAAGCGGGCGGTCAACCCGAACGTCCGCATCCCACCGAAGATGCAGTGGGTGACCGACGAGGACGGCAACATCCTCAAGCACGAGCTGCCGGGCGAGACGCTGTGGCACCGAATCCGGGACACCTACGCCGCGCTGTTCTACAGCTCGATCGTCACCCACATCCCGTTCCACTTCATCCGGCTGGGCTACCTCCGGCTGTTCGGGGCGAAGATCGGCAAGGGCACCGCGATCAACCGCGGCACCAGCGTCTGGTCCATTCCGTACCTGGTGATCGGCGACCGGGTGTCCATCGGCTTCCGCTGCCTGCTGGACGCGCGCGCGGGCATCGCGATCGGCAACGACGTCGTCATCGCCAGCGACACGCACATCATCGCCGGCGGTCACGACATCAATCACCCGAACTTCGTGCCGGCACCCAACCCCCCGGACCCCATCGTGATCGACGACCACGTGTGGATCGCGACGCGCGCCATGATCCTGCCGTGCCTGCTCGGCCGCGGCGCTGTGGTGGCCGCACACACCGTCGTCAACAAAGAGGTGCCGCCGTTCGGCATCGTCGGCGGCGTGCCCGGCAAGATCATCGGCCAGCGCAACCCGGACGCGCTGCACTACAGCGGCAAGTTCAAGCTGCCGTTCTTCTGAGCCTGATCCGCATCAAGCGTCACGCAGCCGGCGCTTGATGCGCGTCAGCATCGCCGACATGCCCCGCAGGCGCAGCGGGCTGATCAGCTTGGCCAGCCCCAGGTCGGCGTAGAAGTCGTCGGGCACCGCGAGGATGTCGGACGCCGGCAGGCCGTCCAGACCGGCCGCGAGGATGGCCGCGAAACCCCGTGTCGTCGGGGCCTCGGCCGGCGCACTGAAGTACAACCGCACGTGCTCGGGGTCTGCGGCGTCGACGTGCAGGAACAACGGCGACTGGCATTCCGGCACCGGCTCCATCGCGGCTTCTTCGAGCGACGACGGCAGCGGCGGGAGTTCGTTCGCGAACTCCAGCAGCAGTGCCAGCTTGTCCTGTCCCTGGACGTCGGCGAAATCCGACACCACCTCGGCCAGGGCTTCAGGCATGGGGCCGGGGACGGTCATGCCGAGCCCGGCGCCGGCCCCGGTTCCTCACCAACGGCGACGGGCACCCGCACCGCGTTGCCCCACTCGGTCCACGAACCGTCGTAATTGCGGACGGCGGGCAGGCCGATCAGGTGCGTCAGCACGAACCAGGTGTGGCTGGAGCGCTCGCCGATGCGGCAGTACGCGACGGCCTTGTCGTCGGGAGAGATGAAGCCGTAGAGCTCGTCCAGTTCGGCGCGACTACGGAACCGGCCGCTGTCGTCGACGGCCTTTGCCCACGGGATGGACCGCGCCGTGGGGATGTGGCCGCCGCGCAGCGCACCCTCCTCCGGGTAGTCGGGCATGTGGGTGCGCTCGCCGGTGTACTCCTGCGGCGAGCGGACGTCGATCAGCGGCTCTTTGCCGAGGATCGCGAGGACGTCGTCCTTGAAGGCGCGGATCGGTGCGTCGTTGCGCTCGACCACCGGGTACCCCGTGGTCTGCTTGCTCGGGACGTCCAGCGTGGTGTCCCGGCCGTTGGTGATCCACAGATCGCGGCCACCGTCGAGCAGGCGGACATCCGGGTGCCCGAAGAGCGTGAACACCCACAGCGCGTAGGCCGCCCACCAGTTGCTCTTGTCGCCGTAGATCACCACGGTGTCGTCCCGGCTGATGCCCTTGCGGTCCATCAGCGCGGCGAACTGCGCGCCGTCGATGTAATCGCGGACATGCGGGTCGTTGAGGTCGGTATGCCAGTCGATCTTCACCGCGCCGGGGATGTGGCCGGTGTCGTACAACAGGACGTCCTCGTCGGATTCGACGATGGCCAGACCCGGGCGTCCGATGTTGCCGGACAGCCAGTCGGCGGTCACCAGCCGATCGGGATGCGCGTAGGTGGCGAAAGCGGGATGTGGGTCTGCAGGCAGCGGCACACTGGAAGCGTACCTAGGCCCGAAATGCGCCGCCGACCCGTAAGGTCGAAACTTGTTTGCGCGACAGCTGCTGCGGTATGAAAACAGCCGTCTCCCACAGGGCTGACTGGAGGGATTGAGGATTTGCCAGAGAAATACGACGTCGGAATCATCGGCCTGGGATATGTGGGGCTGACGCTGGCCACCGTGTTGGCCGAGGCCGGCAACTCCGTCATCGGAATCGAGACCCGTCAGGAATTGGTCGATATGACCAATCAGGGTTTGCCGCATTTCACCGAGACCGGCCTGCCCGACGCCCTCGAGGGCGTCACCCGATTCGGGAAACTGAAGGCCGTCACCGCATTTGACGACAGCTTCTCGTGCGACACCTACATCATCACCGTCGGCACGCCGTTGTCGGCGGACGGTGTCGCGCGCGTCGACATGATCGAGGCCGCGGCCCGCGACATCGCCGGAAACATGCAGGACGGCGCGCTGGTCATCCTGCGGTCGACGGTCAAGGTCGGCACCACCCGCGACGTGGTGGCGCCGATGCTGGCCGCCAGCGGCAAGAGCTTCGACATCGCGATGTGCCCCGAGCGCACCCTGGAAGGCAAGGCGCTGCAGGAACTGCGCGAGCTGCCGCAGATCGTCGGCGCCGACGATCCGGCCGTCGCCGACCGGGCGGCCGCGGTATTCCGAAAACTCACCAGCTCGATCGTGCTGGTCTCCGATATCGAGACCGCCGAGATCATCAAATTGGTGAGCAATACGTTCCGCGATGTTCAGTTCGCGTTTGCCAACGAGGTCGCCCGGATTTGCGACGCATTCGGCGTCAGCGCCTATGAGGTGATCTCGGCGGGCAAACTCGGATACAACCGCACCAATATCCCGTTGCCGGGTCTGGTCGGCGGGCCGTGCCTGGAGAAGGACCCGCACATCCTGATGGAGAGCGTCCGCGAGCGCGGCGTCACCCTCGACATCACCGCCGCCGGCCGCCTGGTCAACGAGCGGCAGCCCGCCGAGACGGTGCGGTTCATCAGCAGCGAGATCGCGCGCCGGAAGCTGGGCGCCGACGGGCCGCTGAAGATCAACCTGCTGGGCATGGCGTTCAAGGGCCAGCCCGAGACCAGTGACCTGCGCGGGTCGATGTCCATCAAGGTTTTCAACGAGCTGAAGGCCGCGCACCCGGATGCCGAGATCGGTGTCTACGACCCGGTCACGCCGAATGACGTTCTGGCCGAGGCCTTTCCGGGGCACAAGGTGTACAACCGGTTCGGTGACGCGGTGAGCGGCGCGGATGTCGTCGTCCTCGGCAACAACCACCCGTCGCTCGGCACCATCTCGCCGCGCACCATCAGCGAGTTCATCAGCCCCGACGGTTTCGTCTTCGACTACTGGAACCACTACAGCCACCTGCCGGCCACCGAACTGGGCGACAGCTACTTCGCGGTGGGCCGCAGCGGAAAGGTCGTCGAGCGTGTCTAAGCGGGTCGTGGTCACCGGTGGTGGCGGATTCATCGGCGCCTACCTGGTCAAGCGGCTGGTGCGGGACGGCTGGCAGGTCGCGGTGGTGGACTCCATGGTCCGCGGCGATGCCAGCAGATTCGCCGAAGTCGCCTCGGACGTAGAGCTTTTCACGTGCGACGTCCGCGATCAGGACGCCCTCGAGAAGGCATTCGCCGGCGCCGAGGTGGTCATGCACCTGGCCGCCATCAACGGCACCCAGAACTTCTACACCCAACCGGAACTGGTGCTCGAGGTCGGCATGCTGGGCGCGCTGGCGGTCGTCAACGCGGGCCGCAACGCCGGTGTGCCGGATCTGGTGGTGGCGTCCACGGCCGAGGTCTATCAGACACCGTCGATCATCCCGACGCCCGAGACCATCCCGCTGATGCTGCCCGACAGCCTCAACCCCCGGTACTCCTACGGCGGCGGCAAGATCGCCAGTGAACTGATCGCCTTCAACTACGGTCAGGAGCACTACCGCCAGGTGCAGATCTTCCGGCCGCACAACATCTACGGGCCGAACATGGGCTGGAAGCACGTCGAGCCGCAATTCATCCTGCGGGCGCTGGGCTGCCAGGAGCGCGGTGATGCGGTGTTCCCGATCCAGGGTGACGGCACGGAGACCCGGTCCTTCTGCTACGTCGACGACTGTGTCGACGGCATCATGACGATGTACGAAAAGGGCGGGCACCGCGAGATTTACCACATCGGCAGCGACGTGGAGATGTCGATCCGCGAGCTGGCCGACCGCATCGGCGCCATCGTCGGCGTCGAGTTGGACGTCCAGCCCGGCGAGTCGCCCGCCGGCCAGACGAAGCGGCGCTGCCCCGACATCACGAAGATGGGCAAGCTGGGCTGGTCGCCGCAGATCGCCCTGGACGACGGGCTGGCACGCACCGTGGCGTGGTACCGCGAGCACCGAAATGACGTGCCCGCAAACGACCTGATGTAGCCGGGCACAATAGCGGCTATGAGGGCACGCATCCTGGCACTGGTCGTCATCGCTGGGCTGCTGCTGACCGGCCTCGCGGCGCTCGTCTACAGCCTCACCCGTCCGGAACCGGAAGCCGTCCAGGCCAAGCCGTCGGCGCAGCTGCCGATGGTGGACAAGGCGTCACTGGAGCGGGCGATCCACGACGCCTTCACGAGCCAGCCGCCGCAGGCGGTGATCTGTGAGCGCGGCCTCATCGCGAAGGTCGGGCAGAGCACGCGGTGCGACGTCACCATGTCACCGGCCTACGGCATCCAGCCGACCATCACGGTGTCCGGCGTCGAGGGCGGCAAGGTCAGCTATTCGATGACCCCCGCGGTCTCCAAGACACAGCTGGAGGCGGCGGTGGCGGACATGGTGACCCGTGCGCGCAAGGCCGCCCCGGATGCCGTGGTGTGCCAGTCGGGTCTGGAGGGCAAGCAGGGCGCGGTGGCGCTGTGCGACATCACCGATGACGGATTCACCAGCCGGCGCACCGCGCTGGTGAGTGAAGTGTCAGGCCTGGCAATGAATTACGGACTGACACCCGTACTGGAGAAGTCGGTGGCGGAGAGTTCCCTTGCGACGCAACTGGGCCAGAGCCCCAGCACGGTCAAGTGCGACGGAGACGTGGACAGCAAGGTCGGGGCGACACAGCGGTGCACCGCGGTCGTCGGCGCTCAGGTCCGCGCCTACACGCTGACGGTCACCGACGTCGCCGATGGCAAGGTGTCGTTCAGTTACAAGCCGGCCAACTGACCAGACCCATCCGCCGGCCGGTTGGCTCCGAATCCCACTGAGACCGATTCGACTCGGAGGTTTGATGGGAATCGAGTACAGCAGCGTGGTCGACGCGCCACGCGACGACGTGTTCGCCTGGCATGCGCGGCCGGGCGCCATCCACCGGATGCTGCCGCCGTGGCAGCCCATGAGCGTGGTCGCGGAAGCCGAGTCGCTGGCCGACGGGCGCGCCGTGCTCGGCCTGCCCGGCGGACTGCGCTGGAGCGCGCAACACAATCCGGCCGACTACGCGCCGCCCGCGCGTTTCGTGGACGAATTGAGCCGGGACGGATTGCGTTCGCTGCCAACGGCTTTGGTTGGGCATTGGCGACACGAACACTGCTTCGACGCCGTCGGTGACGGGCGCACCCGGGTCACCGACCGTGTCGACGCGCCGGTACCCGGGCACCTGCTCGAGCCGACGTTCCGGTACCGCCATCGCCAGCTGAGCGACGACCTGGCCGCCCATCAGTGGGCGCACGAACACGGCCGGCGTCCCGGTTCGGTGGCGGTGACCGGGGCGTCGGGATTGGTCGGCAGCGCCCTGACCGCCTTTCTGTCCACCGGTGGTCACCAGGTCATCCGGCTGGTGCGCCGCGAACCACGCGATGACACCGAACGCCGCTGGGATCCCGAATCACCCGCCGACGATCTGCTCGACGGGATCGACGCCGTGGTGCACCTCGCGGGCGCGTCGATTGCCGGCCGGTTCACCGACGCACACAAGAAAGCGGTGCGCGACAGCCGGATCGAGCCGACTCGCCGGCTGGCCGAGTGCGCCGCGGCGGCGACGGACGGGCCGTCGGTCTTCATCGGCGCGTCCGCGATCGGCTGGTACGGAGACGACAGGGCCGACGAGCGCCTCGACGAATCGGCAGGGCCGGGCGACGGGTTCCTGGCCGACGTCGTCGCCGACTGGGAAGCGGCGACGGCGCCGGCCACCGCTGCCGGACTGCGGGTCGTCAACGTCCGCACCGGGATCGTGCAGACGCCGCGCGGCGGCACCCTGCAGTTGATGCGGCCGCTGTTCGCCGCCGGTCTCGGCGGTCCGCTCGGCGACGGGAAGCAATGGCTGTCCTGGATCGACATCGACGACCTCATCGACGTGTACCACCGCGCCCTGGTCGACACCGGACTCTCCGGACCAGTGAATGCCGTTGCGCCACAACCCGTCCGTAACGCCGACTACACCCGGACACTGGCCGGGGTGCTGCACCGGCCCGCCGTGTTGCCGGTACCCGCCCTGGGGCCGGCGCTCCTGCTCGGCCGGCAGGGGGCCCGCGAGCTGGCCATGGCCAGTCAGCGTGTGGTGCCCGGCCGGCTCATGGAGGCCGGACATCGCTTCCGGCGCCCGGACCTGGCGCAGTGCCTGCGCCACCAGTTGGGAAAGGCAGCCCGATGATCGACGCGCAGCGACAGGTGGTGGTGGCAGCGCCCGCCGACGCCGTCTTCGCGTACCTGGCGGACTTCACCACGACAACGCAGTGGGACCCCGGCACGATCCGCACCGAACGCATCGCCGGCGACGGCGGCATGGGAACCCGTTACGCGAACACGTCCCGCTTCGCCGGTCGCACCTCGGAGATCACGTACGAAGTCATCGGCCTGACGCCGGGGCAGTCGATCGAACTGCGCGGGGTCAATCGGCACCTGGTTGCGCGAGACACCATCACCGTGACCCCACACGTCGACGGAACCCAGGTCACCTACCGGATCCGGTTCGCTTTCCAGGGGTGGCTGCGGTGGATCGAGCCGCTGCTGCAGCTCGCGGTGGCGCACCTCCTCGACGACGGCGCGCGCGGGCTGCGGCGCGAACTCGCTCGAATCTGATTGCGCTGCAAGTCCTCACACACCGACGGCGGCGGCGCAGTACTGCCACACCTGCGCTACCTCGGCGGCGTCGTCATGCGCGGTGGGCAGGTAATGCGTGGGACGGATCCGGCGGTCGTGCCAGAACTGTCCCGACTCCGGCGGCGGGTTCGTCGCCGTCAGCCACACCGCGGTGTCGGCGGCCTGTTCGGGCGTCCGCAGGATCGGACGCGTCACGCGGCGGAACCCGGGCAGTGACTGCGCGACGCCGGGGGTGTCGGCCCAGCCGGGATGCATGGCCGCCACCATCAGTTCGGGCCAGCGCCGCGCCAGCAGCGGCGTCAACGCGACCTGGATGCGCTTACTGCGCGCGTACGCCGTGGCACCGCGGTAATGCCCGCGCCGGTACTCGATGTCGTCGACCGGAAGTGCCTGGGTGTACATGCCGCCGGAGGACATCAGCACGACCCGCGCTGCCGGGGTCAGCCCCGGCCGCAGGAGTTCCGTCAGCAACACCGGCCCCAGAACGTGGGTTGCCAGCGAGAGCTCATGTCCTTCAGCGCTTTCCGTGCGCTGTTCGGGCATGACGCCGGCGTTGTGGATCACGGCGTCGAGCCGTGGGCGCCGCGACAGCAGGTCTGCGGCGAACGACCGGACGGCCGCCAGGTGCGACACGTCGCACACCTCCACCGCGACGTCGGCAGCCGGCGCGACGGTGAGCACATGGTGTCGCGCGGCCTCGCCGCGGGCCCGGTCGCGCACCGTCATCAACACCGTCGCCCCGAGCGTCGCGAGTTCGGTGGCGATGGCCTTGCCGATACCGGAATTCGCGCCGGTGACCAGCACGGTGCGGCCGGCGAGGGCGCCGGCCGGCAGCTCGGGGTCCCGCCAGAGCTGTTGCCGCACAGCCAGCCCCAGTCGGGAGTACCCGAGTACGACGGTGCGGTCGAGGAGATCGTCGAAGAAGGCGCCGACCATGGTCATCAGGTCAGGGCGACGACGACGACCGGATCGCTCGTCGGCTGGCTGGACCCGGAGCCCGGCTCGACTGTCACGGCCACCTTGGCGGCCGAGTCCAGCGCCGGTATCACCTCGCCGCCGGGTGGCGGCATGGTGTCCGCGCTCATCGTCCCGGCGGATCGCGGCGCTCCCGACGCCGGGATGAACCACATCTGATAGACGTGGCCGGCCGGCGGCGCGGGCACATCGGACATGGCCACGACGACGGCGTTCGCCCGTTGTGACGCGCTGAGGGTGATGGTGCCGCCGGCAACCGGCGCCGAGTACGTGCGGATGTCCGGGTTGGCCAGCACCTGCGACACCGTCGGCTGTGCCGGGTGCTCGGTGAAGCGATCGGCGATCACCGTCGTGCCGATGGTGATCGCGCAGATCACGGCGGCAGCCGCCGCGAGCCGGACGATCAGCCGGCGTCGCCGGGTTCGCCTGAGTGCCAACTCATCCGAACTGCGCTCGGCCGCCTGGATGCCGATGGCCTGCAGGATGCGCACGCGCAGCTCGGCGGGCGGCGTCAGGGTGTCACCCGCGGTGAGCACTGCCATGGTCTCCTGGGTGTCGCCGACGATGCGGGCGAAGGCCTGCGCGGTGTGCGGCGCCGCGACGCCCAGGCGGCCGGCGATGTCGGAGCGTTCGGCCTCGGACACCGCATCGAGTGCATATACGTACGCGAGATCGAGCAATTGCTGTTCGTCGTCGGTGTAGCTGTCAGGCATCGGTGCCCACCCCCAAGCAGTTCTTCAGGCGGATCAGGCCGTCCCGGATTCGGGCCTTGATGGTGGGGAGTGTGACGGCGAGGTGCTCGGCGACCTCCCGATAGGTGTGGCCGCTGTAGTACGCCAGGCCGATGGCTTCGCGCTGGACGGCGGTCAGTCCGTCGAGGCAGTCGGTGACCTCCTGCTCGTCGAGTCGCTGGCCCACTTCGTCGGCGACGGTGTCGTGCTCGCGGCCGAGGCTCGAGGCGCCGTAGGCGTGGTTGCGGTCGGCGGCCGACTGTTCGGAGCGGACCCGGTCGATGCTGCGGCGGTGGGTCAACGTCATCAGCCAGCCGATCGGGCTGGCCAGCGCGGGGTCGTATTGCCGCGCCGCAGAGGACCACACCTGGAGGAAGACCTCCTGCACGACGTCCTCGGCCAGGGTCCGGTCCCGCACGACGCGATAGGCGAGGCCGAACACCCGTGGCGAGGTCAGATCGTAGAACTCGGCGAACGCCGCCCTGTCGCCGTCGGCGATCGCGGTGAGCAGAGCTGCGCGGTCCGGCTCGCCCTCCATGCGGGAATCGTCGCACGGCGGCGCGGGAACCGGGGCGATCTGGCGCAACCCGCCGGGTCCGGGCGGCGTGCTCACGATCGAGCCTTCGGACGCAGGACCAGTTGGTGCAGGTCCAGGTAGCCCGAGGCGAAGCCCGCCTCGGAGTAAGCGAGGTAGAAGCGCCACATCCGCCGGAAGATGCGGTCGAATCCCAGGGCATCGGCGCCGGCGCTGTTCGCGGTGAAGCGTTGCAGCCACAGTCGCAGGGTGTGGGCGTAATGCGGTCCGAACGAATGCCGGTCGGTGATACGCAGTGCGGTGTGCGCGCTGATCGACTTCTCGACGAGCTTGACCGACGGCAGGAATCCGCCCGGGAAGATGTACTTGTGCACCCAGGTGTAGGTGTCGCGGGACGCCAGCATGCGCTTGTGCGGCATGGTGATCAGCTGCAGTCCGACCCGGCCGTCGACATCGAGGAGGCGCTCCAGCGTGCGTAGATAGGCCGGCAGGTAGCGATACCCGACGGCCTCGATCATCTCGACGGAGATGATCGCGTCGTACTTCCCGGTGATGTCGCGGTAGTCGCACAGCTCGACGGTGATGCGGTCGGCCAGCCCGGCGGCGGCGATGCGCTCGCGCGCCAGCAGCTGCTGCTCGCGCGACAGGGTGACGGTGTGGACGTGCGCGCCGCGCTGCGCGGCACGGATGGCCAATTCGCCCCAGCCGGTGCCGATTTCGAGCAGCCGCGTGCCGGCGCCGACGCCGGTGGCATCCAGCAGCCGGTCGATCTTGCGGTGCTGCGCGGCCGCCAGGTCGCGCCATGACGGCGGCGGATCGAGCGTGTCGAACAGCGCGCACGAATAGGTCAGCGTCGGATCGAGGAACATGCTGAAGAACTCGTTCGACAGGTCGTAGTGATGGGCGATGTTCGCACGCGTATCCGCTTGCGCCCCATGGTGGTTGCGTGGTGTGCGCGGCAGGAGCACGGAACGCAGTCCCTGGAAGGCCGCCGGCACGATCGTGTCGATGCGCGATGCCAGCGCGGTCAGCACGGCGGTGAGCTCGGGCGCGGACCAGTCACCGACCATGTACGCCTCCCCGAAGCCGATCAGGCCACTGTTCGCGACGCGGCCGAAGAAATCGTCGGGGCGGTGCAACAACATTCGCGGTGCGGCCGGATCATCGGCGCCGGCCGCGCCCTGGACGGTGCCGTCCGGATACTCCACCCGCACCGGCAGGTCCCGTACCGCGGCCCGGAACAAGGCCCGCGTGACGGGCGTACCCAGCCGGGTACGCAGACTGCTTGGCACCTGCGCGATTTCGGTCCACCTGGCCGGCAGGAACGGATCGTACGCGGCGGCACCGTCATGGAGTTGATTCGTCATAGGGCGGCCTCCTGGGGGCGGGGGTGCAGTTGCAGGCCGCGCGCCCAGAGGCGCACGCCCTGCCAGCGGATGCGTGCGAGAACCAGCAGCGGCGCCAGCGGCGCTGCCAGTGCGGTGGTCAAAACGGTTGCGGGACGGGCGGGGTGGACGGATCCGGTCCAGGTGGCGGTCATGACCACCCCGCCGGACGCGTCGAGCAGGGTGACCGCCACGTTGAGCCGGCCCCGCGCCGGTTCCGGGATGCGCAGCACGTATCGGCCACTGACCGGGTTGAACGGCGAGACGTAGAACACCTTCGGCACGACCACCGTGCCGCGATGATCGGTGTGCAGCAGGTAGCGGTGGCGTCCGCCGTAGGTGTTGTGCACCTCGGCGATGGCACAGACCAGTGCGCCGGCGGCGTCATGGCACCAGTAGACGGTCAAGGGGTTGAACACGAAGCCGAAGACCCTGGCATTGGCCAGCATTCGGATGGCACCGCCACCGAGGTCGATGCCGTGTTCGCCGAGATAGGCGTCGATGTTCTCGCGCAGCGTGCGCCGCGGATCGCCGGCATGGTCGGCGGCGTGGAAGCCGGCCAGCGGCCGCAGCAGGCGGGGAAACTCGGGCACGGCGTCGAGGTCGACCAGCCAGCTGTAGCTGCGGTAGGTGAACGCGTGCGGCACCGGAACGGTCCGCCTGTGGTGGATGCTGGTTCGCACGATCTGTGGTGGGCTCATGCCACGTTCCCCGCCGGGCGCAGCAGGGGCGGCACGGGACCGCTCCAGCTGCCACCGAGACGTTCCGCCGCGGCGACGCCGGACACCGCACCGTCTTCGTGAAAGCCCCAGCCGTGATACGCGCCGGCGAACGCCAACCGGTGATCGCCGAGCGTGTGCAGCCGCTGTTGCGCGGCGCGGAACTCGGGGGAGTACTGCGGATGGTCGTAGAGCATGGTCGCGATGACCTGGCCCGGGTCGACCCGACCGCCGCCGCCCAGCGTCACCACGAACCGCCGGTCGGTGCTCGCGTCGAGTCGCTGCAGCCGGTTGAGGTCGTAACTGACCAGGACGTCGCCGGCTTGGACGGTGCACGACGGCATCCGGTAGTTCCACGATGCACGGGCGCCCCGGCGACGCGGCAGCAGCGACGTATCGGTGTGCAGCACAGTGTGATTGATCGAGTACCGCAGGGCGCCGAGGATGTCGACCTCGTCGGCCGACGGCCGGTCCAGGATCGACAGGGCCTGATTCGGATGCGTCGCGATGACCGCCGCGTCGAACGGTTCGACCCGGTCCGCGTCGTCACGCACCAGCACCCCGTCGGTGGTCCGGGTGACGGTGCGGACGGGTACGCCGGCGCGTACCGACGGCAGGCGCGTGGTGATCGCCTCGACGTACCGTGCCGAGCCCCCGGTCACCGTCCGCCACGTCGGTGACCCGAACACCGTCAGCATCCCGTGGTGGTCGAGGAACGCCAGCAGGTAGCCGACGGGGTAGTCGAGCGCGACGTCCGGCGGGCACGACCAGACCGCAGCGACCAGCGGGACCATGAAATGCGCGACGAAGTAGCGGGAAAACCCTGCGGCCCCGAGGAATTCGCCGAGGGTTCGGCCGTCTGCCACGTCGCGCGCCAGTTCGGCGCGGGCGAGCCGGTGGAAGCGCGTCACCTCGGCGAGCAGGCGCAGATAGCGCGGTGAGAGCACCGCGCCCGGCGTGGCGAACAGGCCTGTCAGCCCCTTCGCGCCGGCGTACTCCAGGCCGCACCCTTCGCAGCAGACCGACATCGACATGTCGGATTCCTGGGTCCGGACACCGAGTTCGGCGAACAGCCGCAGCAGCGTGGGATAGGTGCGGTCGTTGTGCACGATGAAGCCGGAGTCGACGCCGACGACATCGGTGCTGCCGCGACGGGCCGCCAGTTCATGGGTGTGGGCGTGGCCACCGCATCGCGGTTGCGCCTCGAAGAGGGTGACTTCCGCGTCGCGGGCGAGCACCCACGCCGCGGTGAGCCCCGATATGCCGCTGCCGACCACTGCTATCCGCCGCACCGTGCCGTCCTTCCTGGTTTGTCACCAGGAGTTCGGTGCGGGATGCGGTGCGGATAGGTGGATTCGGGAAAAACCTACTGGGGCCGGTTGGCGGCCCACAGGTCCGCGACGGACACGCCGAGGCGGGCCAGCATACGGCGGAGCAGGGGCAGGCTCAGGCCGATGACGTTGGAGGGGTCGCCCTCGATGCCGTCGATGAACCAGCTGCCCAGGCCGTCGAGGGTGAAAGCGCCTGCCACCCAGAGGGGTTCGCCGGTGCCGATGTAGGCATCCAGGTCGGTGGTGCCGGGCTCGCCGAAACGCACTGTGGTGGAGCCGAGTTCGCTGACCTGAGCGGTGACGGCGCCGTCGCTCAGGCGCAGCACACAGTGGCCGGTGTGCAGGACGGCGCTGCGGCCGGCCATCGAGAGCCATTGCCGCCGGGCCACCTCGGGGGCGCCCGGCTTGCCGGTCAGCCGGCCGTCGAACTCGAGCATCGAATCACAGCCGATGACAACGCAATCCGATGACAGGGTCGCGTCGAGTGATTCGGCGACCCGCTGCGCCTTGGCTGTCGCCAGGGCACGTACGACGTCGCCGGGGCCGGCGTCGCCGAGAGACGCGATGATCGCGTCCTCGTCGACGTCGGATACCAGCACGACCGGTTCCACACCGGCCTTGCGCAGCACACTGAGCCGGCCCGCGGAGGCCGAGCCCAGGACCACCCGGGTCATCGCCGGATGAAGGTGCGCTCCACCAGGGTCACCAGCTGCCAGCTGGTGTACGCGTACCGCAGCTTGGAGACGGGGTGGCCCCAGTCGTTGCGGTCACCGGCCTCGGGGGCACCGCCGCCGCCCGAGGCGCCGGCCAGCACCGTCACCAGCGCAGCGAGCTCCTCGTCGGACGGGTTGCCTTTGACGACCTGGAACAGCGGAGCCACCGGGGCCTGCGTCTCGGTCTCGTCGACCACAGATTCGGCGCTCACAGGGGGATGTTCCCGTGCTTCTTCGGCGGCGTCTGCACGACCTTGCGCTCCAGCAGACGCAGCGAGTTGGCGATGTAGCCGCGGGTGTGCGACGGCGGGATGACCGCGTCGACGTAACCACGCTCGGCCGCGACGTACGGGTTCACCAGGGTGTCCTCGTACTCCTGCTGCAGCTGCAGGCGCAGGGCATCGACGTCGACGCCGTCCTTCTCCGCCTGCTTGAGCTCCTGGCGGTAGACGAAGCCGACCGCGCCGGAGGCACCCATGACGGCGATCTGGGCCGTCGGCCAGGCCAGGTTGACGTCGCAACCCATGTCCTTGGAACCCATGACGCAGTACGCGCCGCCATAGGCCTTACGGGTGATGACGGTGATCTTGGCGACGGTGGCCTCACCGTAGGCGTACAGCAGCTTGGCGCCGCGGCGGATTATGCCGTTGTACTCCTGCTCGGTGCCCGGCAGGAAGCCCGGGACGTCCACCAGCATGATGATCGGGATGTTGAAGGCGTCGCAGGTGCGGATGAACCGCGCGGCCTTCTCCGAGGCGTTGATGTCCAGGCAGCCGGCGAACTGGGTCGGCTGGTTGGCCACGATGCCGACCGGGCGGCCGTCGATGCGGCCGAAGCCGATGACGATGTTCTGCGCGTAGCCGGGCTGGATCTCGAGGAACTCGTCGTCGTCGAGGATGCGCGAGATGACCTCGTGCATGTCGTACGGCTGGTTGGGCGAATCCGGGATCAGGGTGTCGAGCTCGAGGTCCTCTTCGGTGAGGTTGTCCTCGACAGCGCCCGGGTGCGGCGGCGCGGGCAGGCGCGGCGGCTCGGCGTAGTTGTTCGGGGGCAGGTAGCTCAGCAGGTCGCGGACGTAGTCCAGGGCATCCTGCTCGCCCGAGGCGACGTAGTGGACGGTGCCGGACTTGGCCTCGTGGGTGTGGGCGCCGCCCAGCTCCTCCATGGTGACCTCTTCACCGGTGACGGTCTTGATGACGTCCGGTCCGGTGATGAACATCTGGCTGGTCTGGTCGACCATGATGATGAAGTCGGTGAGCGCGGGCGAGTACACGTGGCCACCGGCCGCGGCACCCATGATGAGCGAAATCTGGGGGATGACACCCGACGCCAGGATGTTGTTGCGGAAGATGCGGCTGTACAGACCGAGCGAGACCACACCCTCCTGGATGCGGGCGCCGGCGCCGTCGTTGATGCCGATCAGCGGGCGGCCGGTCTTGATGGCCAGCTCCTGGACCTTGACGATCTTCTCGCCGTAGACCTCGCCAAGGCTGCCGCCGAAGACGGTGGCGTCCTGGCTGAAGATGCAGACCTCGCGGCCGTCGATGGTGCCGTAGCCGGTCACCACACCGTCGCCGAGCGGGTGCTTGTCGGCCAGGCCGAAGTTGGTGCTGCGGTGCTTGGCCAGCGCGTCGAGTTCGACGAACGAGCCCTCGTCCAGCAGCGCCAGGATGCGCTCGCGGGCGGTGAGCTTGCCCTTCTGGTGGACCTTCTCCACCGCGGCCTCGCCGACGGGGTGCAGGGTCTCTTCGGTACGCCTACGCAGGTCTTCCAGCTTGCCTGCGGTGGTGTGGATGTCGATCGCCTTGTCCACCGGTGGCTCGGTCACGCTCGTCATGGCGACGATGTTAACGGTTCTCTAAGAAAGTTGTGAAGGTGGGGGTGCCCACTCGGCGCGTCACGCCGGTTTGCGCAGGACGACCGCCGCGAAACTGGTCAATGCCGGCACGGGGTGCTTAAGAAGGAAGCGGCTCTTGGCACGCTCGAGGGCGTCGAGCGGGGGGAGCATGCGGTAGTAGCCGTGGCCGTAGGCGCCCGACCAGGATTCGACCTGGAAACCGACGCTCTCGTAGCGCTTGATGGCCTTCTGAGTGGGGCCGGTGGTCCAGCGGTAGTAGGCCGGGAACTTCTCGTGGTGCGGGTTCTGCAACCGCCCGGGCTGCAGCTTGCTGATGACGGTGCGCGCCGCCTGCTCGGGGATGAGCAGGTTCACCACGAACGGGAACGCGAACAGCGTCGGGAAGAAGTGCACCGAAAGTCCGCCTGGGCGAAGGAGTTTGAAGCAGTTCTCGTGGAACGTGCGGGCGTCGGGCAGGTGCTCGCAGAGCATCTTGGAGAACACCAGATCGTACGCGTTCAGCTCGTTGTCGATCGGTTTGCACAGATCGGCGACGCGGGTGTGCACGCGGCTGTTGGCCTTGGCCAGCTCGGTGGCGGAGATGTCGATGACGACGCGCTCGTCGGCGAAGCTCCAGTCGTCGCCGCCGATGATCGGGTTGGCGCCACCGCCGAGTTCGGCGACGGCCTTGACGCCTTCACGCTCGGCCAGGGTGCGGACAGACTCGTCGTAGCCCTGCCAGAGGGTGTCGAGGTCCTTGTAATGGACATCCACGTCTGTACCGCTCATTTGCGCACCGTTCATAGATTCTCCCGCCCCCGCGGCTTACGCGCCCTGCGTCAGCAGTTTGCTGGTAGGTAAATATACACTTCGCGCGCGACTCCTGCCCGTAACTCGTGTTGAACAGCGTTCAGGCGGTGGCATTTGCTGAGCGGGCCCTGAGCGCGGGTGTCACCCGGCGTCGCGCGGGCAGCGGGTAATGCCTGGTCGGAGGTGTGGGACCGGGGTGTCATCGGGGGAACGGGGCGCTGGGAAAGGCGAACCGATGGTACCGAATCGCGCTTAGCTGAGGGAGCGCGTGTGCACCGCAGGCAGTGCGTCCTGCGCAGGCGCGATGCATTTAGCTTGTCATTTGCGTAAGTTTGCGGTTCGATATGCGTGCCCGCTCTTTCCGGGTAGCTGACTCTACGACCGCGAAACGATCAGCAGATCGGCGCAAGGGGATATTCAACAGTGCATTCGACGCGCAAGTACGACGGAGTGGACGGGCCGAAGGTGGCCATCGCCCACGACTATCTGACCCAGTTCGGCGGCGCGGAAAAAGTTGTCCTGTCGATGACGAAGGCGTTCCCGGACGCCCCGCTCTACACGATGCTGTACGACCCCGAGCTGACCTACCCGGAGTTTGCCGACCTGGACATCCGGGTGTCGGCGCTCAACAAGGTGGGTCTGGCCCGCAAGTACCACCGGGCCGCGCTGCCGATCTATCCGCGCGTCGCCGAGTCCATGTACGTCGACGCCGACATCGTGCTGGCGAGCTGCAGCGGCTGGTCGCACGGTTTCCGGACCAACGGCAAGAAGCTCATCTACTGCTACAACCCGGCGCGCTGGCTGTACCAGACCGAGGCCTACCTCGGAGACCACGCGAACCCGATCAAGCGTCTGGGCCTCAAGCTCACCAAGAAACGCCTGCTGGACTGGGACCGCCGGCAGGCGCTCGCGGCCGACAAGTACCTCGCGATCTCGACCATGATCAGCGGTTACGTCAAGAAGGCCTACGACATCGACGCCGAGGTGATGTTCGCGCCGGTGGCGATGTCGCGGTCGTACGCCGTCGAACCCGTCGAGGAGCTCGAGGACAAGGTCGATCTGAGCGATCCGGACGGCAGCTTCTACCTCGTCGTGTGCCGGCTGCTGCCGTACAAGAACGTCGACGTCATCGTGCGGGCATTCGCCGGCAGTGACCGGCAACTCGTGGTCGTCGGCAACGGGCCGGAAGCCGAGCGGCTGCGGTCGATGAAGACCGACAATGTCACGATGCTCCACAACCTCACCGACGGGCAGATGGCCTGGCTCTACAAGAACTGCCGCGCGCTGATGTCGTCGAGTTTCGAGGACTACGGCCTGACCCCCATCGAGGCGGGCGTGTGGGGCCGGCCCAGCGTCGCGCTGCGGTTCGGCGGCTTCCTCGACACCATCGACGAGGGCACCACCGGCCTGTATTTCGATGAGCCGCAACCGGATTCGGTTCGCGAGGCGCTCGACCGATTCGAGTCGAGGACGTGGGACCAGGAGAAGATCAAGCACCACGTCTCTCAGTTCACCGAGGACGCGTTCAGCGCTCGACTGCATGAAGCGGTCGACAAGCTGGCCGGGTACTGATGGCGCCAGAAGCGACCCCGGTCGCCTCGCTGAAGGACTACCGCCTGGTGTACGTCGGTCCGGCGGACCACGAGACCGCGGTGGGCGACTACGCGGAGAACCTGACGCGGGCGCTGCGGCCACATGTCGGCGAGTTGGTCGAGCACCGCACGCTGGGACCGGGCTCGGACAGCGCGCGGGAAATCCTGGGGCACCGGCGCGCGGTGGCGGAGCTGGTTGCCGGCGGGCAGCCGGGCCGGGTGCTGGTGCATGCGGAGCTGGCGGCCGGTGCGGTGTCGGCGTTCTGGTCCATCGCGGGGTTGCGTGGGGTGCCGGTGACGGCGACGGTGCACGATCCGCCGCAGGGCATCTGGTGGCCGGGCCGCACGAAATTCGTGGCCCGGCACAAGCTGGTGATGCACGGTCTGCACTACCCGCTGCGTCCGGTGTCGCGGATGTTGGAGGGCATGGTCAACGGCGACCGGACCCTGTTCGCGCTGAGTCAGATCGGCGCCCAGTCCATTCGCGACGTGTATCCGAACACCGATGTGGCCTACGCCCCCTACCTCGTCTGCGAGCGGCCCAAGGTCCGCCCGGTGATCGAGCGGCCCAAGGCCGTGGGTTTCTTCGGGCATGTGTACCGGGGCAAGGGTTTCGAGCAGATCGCCCGCATCCGCCGCGAGCTGCCCGACGACATCGTCATCCGGGTCGCGGGCCGCGGGACCGAGGCACTGCCGAGTGGCCCCGGCGTGGAGATCGTCGGTGCCGTCGACGGCGCTGCCGAGGACGCGTTCTTCGATTCGGTTCGCGCCGTGGTGATTCCGTACGGCAAGCGCCATTTCTACGCCGAGACCTACCCCGCGTCGTCGGTCGCGGCACATGCCATGGCCTATCGCACCCCGGTGGTGTGCACCGACTACGGCTCGCTGGCCGAGTTCGGCACCGAGACCGGCGCGGTCGTCGTGCCGATGGACTCCGACGATCCGAAGGCGCTGCCGGCCGGCTTCTCGGCGGCCATCGCGGCCCTGCTGAACGACGAAACGCGGCTCAAGGAACTGGAGACGAACGCCGACCGGACCCGCGGGGAGCGGTCGCCGGAGAACGTCGCCGCCGCCTACGCCGCAAAGTGGTCGGAGATGCTGACGCGCCAGGGCCGGCTGCACTGACGGGGCCGAAACACTGTGGTTAACTCGGAATCCGGGACGACGGGAGCGAAGAACGTGATTGGCGAGCCGGCAACGGCAGACCCGGCAGATGTGGCACGCAAGAAAGCGGCCGCGCCGACCTTGAAATTGCCGCCGGAGCCCGAGTGGGAGCTCGGTGAGGACGGCCGCGTCACCTACTACAAGATGCAGAAGATGAGCGTTCGCCGTAAGGCGCGCAACCGCATCGGCGAACTGCTGTTCAACATGTTCATCACGCACATCCCGTCGCACACCATCCGCCAGGGCTTCCTGCGGCTGTTCGGCGCCACCATCGGTGAGTGGTCGACCATCATGCGCGGCACCACGATCCTGGACATCGAATTCCTGACGGTCGGCAACGGCACCACCATCGGATTCCGCTGCCTGCTCGATGCGCGGGCCGGCCTGTGGATCGGCGACAACGTCACGATCGCCAGCGATGTCCACCTGCTCGGCGGCGGGCACGACATCAACCACCCGGATTTCCTGCCGATCCCGATCCCGACGGTCATCGAGGACTACGTCTGGATCGCCAGCCGGGCCATGGTGCTGCCCGCCCTGATCGGCCGCGGCGCCGTCGTGGCCGCGCAGGCGCTCGTGGTCAAGGACGTGGCCCCGCTCGATGTGGTCGGCGGCAACCCCGCAAAAGTGTTCGCCAAGCGAAATCCGGATGCATTGGGCTACAGCGCAAAGTACCGGCCGTTGTTCTGCTGATGCCGGTCGATCTACGCGAGTACCGGCTGGTCTACATCGGTCCGGCCGAAGGCCAGACCGCGGTGGGCGACTACGCCGAGAACTTCGTCAACGCCGTACGGCCGCTGTTCGGTGAGGTCGTGCAACGCCGCACGCTGGGCCCCGGGGCCGAGACGGTGGCCCAGGTGCGGGGACACCGGCGTGCGGTCGCCGACCTGATCGCCGGTGGGCAGCCGGGCCGGGTGCTGGTGCACGCCGAACTGGCGGCCGGTGCGGTGTCGGCGTTCTGGTCCATCGCGGGATTGCGCGGGGTGCCGGTGACGGCGACGGTGCACGATCCGCCGCAGGGCATCTGGTGGCCGGCGCGAACGCGGTTCGTCGCGCAGCACCGGCTCGTCATGCACGGCCTGCACTACCCGCTGCGCCCGCTGTCGCGGCGCATCGAGGGTGTCGTCAACGGGGACCGCACGATGATCGCGCTGAGCCAGATCGGTGCCGACTCCATCAAGGCCGTCTACCCCCGCAGCACCGTTGCCGCCGTGCCGCACATCATCTCCGAACGGCCGCGCCTGCGCCCGCTGACCGAACGGCCGAAGGCCGTCGGTTTCTTCGGACATGTGTACCGGGGCAAGGGTTTCGAGCAGATCTCCCGCATCCGCCGGGAACTGCCCGACGACGTCGTGATCCGGGTCGCGGGCCGCGGGACCGAAGCGCTGACAGGTGGCCCGGGCGTCGAGATCGTCGGTCCGGTCGACGGTGCCGCCGAGGACGCGTTCTTCGACTCGGTTCGCGCCGTGGTGATTCCGTACGGCAAGCGGCACTTCTACGCCGAGACCTACCCGGCATCCGGCTCGGTCGCGCACTCGATGGCGTACCGCACGCCCGTGGTCTGCACCGACTACGGCGCCCTCGCCGAACTGGACGAGCGGACCGGCGTCCTCGTCGTCCGCATCGGCGACCAGAACGCCGAACAGGTGGCGACGTCGTTGGCCGAGGCCATCGTGTCCCTCGTCGACGACGATCAGCGGCTGGCCGAATTCGGCCGCCACGTCGAGGCCTACCGCGAGGCCTGCTCGGGCCCGCGCACGGCCGAGGCGTTCGGCCGCGTGTGGACCGAGATGTTGACCCGAGCAGCTGTGAGCGTGTGACCTGACTGCCCCCGAAGCGCCCACCCGCAATGTGGCGAAGACGCTCATCTCCCTGATCTGGATCTACGGCGGACGCGGGGTGGGTCTGCTGTGGACGCTGATCCTCGTCCAGCGCCTGGGCGTCTCCGAATACGGTTTGTACGCCATGGCGACGGTGCTCAACGGCATCGTCGGCAACACCGTCGACAACTCCTTCGCGGTGCGGGCCATCCGGGAATCCGAGGAGCACTTCCTCCGTGAGCGCACCATGCGCTATCTCGTCGCGGTGGGCCTGGTCACCGCGGGCGCCGTCACGTTCGACATCAACTACGTCATCGGCTTCGGCCTGATGGTGGCGGGCGGCGAGATGGCCCTCAACGTGGTCAAGAGCCAGTCCGCACGAGATGGCCACCCGGACAAGGTGTATCGGCTCGACACGGCGCGGCAGTTCGCCAGCGCCGGCATCGGCGCGGTGTACCTGTACACGTCGGCGCACCCGACGCTGACGCACGCCTCGCTGCTGTACTGCACGCCCTCCGTGCTGATCCTGCTGGTCGGCGCCAAGCTGGCCGTCGGCCACCGCCCCGCACCGCCGGGGCCGCCGCGGTTGATCGCGGCACTGACGGGCGAGATGCTCGGCACCACCTTGTATCTGGGCGGTGACGTACTACTGCTCGGCACCCTGGTGGATACGACAGCCGCGGGCTACTACCAGCTGGCGTGGGTGGTCGCGGCGGCCGTGGCGGCCGCCGGCCAGTCCTTCGGCATGACCTATCACGAGCCGTTGCGGGAGAGCGGTGGTGACCTGTCGGCAGCACCGCCACTGCGCAACATCCTGCGGATGGCGGCGCTCGGTGGTTCGTTGCTGCTGATCATCGGTATCTGTCTGTTCGCCTTCGGAGCGCCGGCCCCGCTGGCCACGACCATGATGATCATGGGCGGCTTCGCCGCGCTGCGCATCTGCATCTTCGTGTTGCAGGTGATCCTGTACACCCAGCGGCGCGACGTCTTCCGGCTCACCATCGCCGTCGGCCTCGTGCCGGTGAAGCTCGGTATGGTCGCCGCCCTCGCGACGCTGACACCGCTCGGTGCCGTGGGTGCGGCCATCGCGGCCACCGTCGCCGACGCGATCATGCTCGCCGGGTTCACGTGGGCGGTCTACCGGCCGCGCGAGGTGGCGGAATCATGACCACACCCAAGACCGCGTTCATCCTGTCGAAAGACCCGGTACTCGAACACACCGGTGACGTCGCGCTGGCCCGCATGCTCATGCAGCTCGCCGCCGACTCCTCCGACGTCTCGGCCATAGCGCTGTCGCCCGAACCCGGCACCGTCACCGCCGACCTGATCCCCGGCGGCCTGCCGCTGGAGCGGGTCCACAAGCCGGCGGTGCGCCCGCACCGGCTGCTCATCGACTCCCTGCGGCGCCGGCGCAGCCTGGTGCACGTGCGGTTCGACACCGACGAACTGGTCCGCGCCATCGACCGCAGCGACGCCGACGTGTTCGTCGCCGAACACAGCTACATGGCCGAATCGTTCTTCCGCAGCAAGCATTTCGGCAGGAAGCGGCTCGTCGTCAACACCAACGTGAGCGAGTCACTGGTCTGGCGGGCATCGCGCGGCGCGCTGGGGCGCATCGAGGAACCGCGGCTCATCGGTGACGAACTGCGCGTCGCGCGCGCGGCCGACGCCGTCAGCACCTACGACGCCGAGGAAGCCGAGTACTACCGTGACAACGGCGTCCGCGACGCCCGGTTCATGGACATCACGATGCCGCCCGGCACACAGGTCGACGTCGCGGCGTCCCCACCGCGGCTGGTGTTCATGGGCACCCGCGACTGGCCGCCCAACCAGGAGGGGTTCCTGCGGGCCCTCGAACTTTGGCCGCGGATTTCCGCCGGAATCCCCGGTGCCGAACTGTGCATCATCGGCGCCAAGAAACCCGGTGCGGCCGATCCCACGTATCCCGACGGGGTCCGCGACCTCGGCTTCGTCGACGACCTCGGGGCGTTCCTCGGCACCTGCCGGGCCCTGATCGCGCCGATTCGCACCGGCGGGGGAGTCCGGGTCAAGCTGCTCGACACCATCCGCATCGGGCTGCCGGCCGTCGCCACCACCGCGGCCATCGGATCACTCGGGCCGATCTTCGGGCTGCGCCCGCTGGACGACGACGCCGCGTTCATCGCCGAGTGCCGACGACTGCTCACCGACGTGCCGGCCGCCGTCGACCTGGGAAACCAGCTGTACGAGATCAACCGGCAGCGGTGGCAGGACCGGTTGCCGCACAAGGCGGTTGCCGGTCTGCTGCGCGGCGACACTCAGGTGTAGTAGACCTTCACGCCGACCCACGGCGCCCAGACCATGTAACCGTGCTGGAAGTCGACGCGGTTGGACCCGTTGACGTAGCGCTCGTCGCTGGTGGCCAGGCCCAGCTGCGGCTTCCAGGCCTGCGCGAAAGCGCTCGAGGCCCAATGGGCGCCGGTCTCGGGCGACCACCACACGCGGAACGCCTGGCCACCGGTGAAGTCCTGTTGGCCATTGGCGAACACGCTCGCGGGCACCGAGTTGCGCTGCATCGCGATGTCGGCCACCGGCCGCGGCGACGACACGTAGCCGCTCGGCATCTCGTAGATGGTGTTGACCGTGCGGACCTGCGCCCACACCGTCTTGGTGGCCCTGAACACCGGGCTCAGGACCGAGCCGTGCGCCGGGTCGGTGATCTGCGAAAAGCGCAGGAACTCCGGCGATTTCGGTACCCCGGCGGCGATGGTCGCCGCCAGTTCGGCGGCCGCGGGCTTCGGGGTCCAGTCGCTGCGGTAGAGCCCCACGGTGGCGTCGGCCTGGTTGCTTCCGGTCTTGCGGTCACGCGTGGTGTAGACCATCAGCGGGCCGGTGTACGGCATCTCCTGCCACTTGGTGTAGATGTCCTTGAGGTAGGCGGCCTGCGTGGTCTCGTTGACGACCGAGGTGGGTTCGCCGTACTCGGTGGCGCAGATCCGCTTGCCCTCGTCGCCGTTGTCGATCATCACCTGGCGCATCTGAACCAACTGCAGGACAGGCGAATTCGCGATCAGCATGCCGTCGGAGAACTTCAGGTTGTAGTTGTACGGGTGGAACGACAGCGCGTCGAAGTTCCCCTTGGCGCCGGCGGCGTACATCCCGGCGATGAAACGCACCGGATTGATCGACCACGAGCCGAAATCCACCACGGCGCCGACGACACCGCCGATCACCGTCGCGTCCGGGTCGACGGCCTTGATGCGTGGATAGGCCGACTTGAGCAGATCGGTGTAGCCCGCGGGATCCGGTGCGGGACTGTAGAAGAACACCGCGTTGGGCTCGTTCCAGATCTCGTACGCGGAGATCTTCCCCTTGTAGCGGGTGGCCACCTTCGTCATGAAATTGCCGTAGGCGTCCGGATCCGACGGCCGGCTGCTCAGCGGCAGGCCGCCCTGCGACATGGCCCAGGGTGGGGTGGCGTTGACGAATGCGATGATCGACATGTTCATGGCGGCAGCGGCATTCACCGTCTTGTCGACCAGGCTCCAGTCGAGTTGGCCCAGGATCGGCTCGACGCCGGCCCACGGAATCATCAACCTGATGGTGTTCACCCGGTTGTTGGCCATCAGGGCCAGGGTCCGGTTCACGTCGTCCTGCGACAGGCCGTAGATGTCGGAGTCGGCGAAGCCGATGGTGGTCGGCAGGCTGACGACATTGGCCCGCTCGGCCACCGCAACCCGCTCCGGGGCGTCGCCGGGGATGCCGGTCAGGGCGATGAGGGCGCAGACCATGCTGCCGGCGATCGCCGATGCCACGCTCGAGAAGCGGTGGGCGGATCGTCGGGGGCGCTTCCCGGGCTTCATGCAACCGCCCTTCACCTATGAAGTGCGTCGCGAGGCGCAAACGCGCACTCAGTGTGCAGCAGCAATGGGCATTTGCTGTGAATCTGCTTGGGCGTGTCGCCGTATCTGATCTCGGCGTTCTCGGTCTATATGCACCAGGAATGCCAGCAAAATGGAGAATTTGAGCGTGGCCGGCGGGATACCGACCACTGGGTGATCGAGTTGCAGGGCGACAACGCAGAATCCGATGAAGATGCCGCCGTACACCGCCCACGGAAATGAATTCGAGCGGATCGCCCGGTAGCTCATGACGCAACCGATCAGCATGATCGCAAAGAACGCCAGACCGGTGAAAATGCCGCCGCGGTAAATCGTCAGCAATGGCGCGTTCGACACGTGATTGAGCACGAACGCATAGTTGCCGTCCCGGAATTCGAGCCGGTTCCAGCCCTTTCCGAACAGCCAGTAACCGGCCATGGTGTCGGGGAATTCGCGGATGGCATCAATTCGTGACGTGGACCCGACGTCGTCACTGCTGAACGAGTGCATGAACCGGGTGCGCACCTCGGGTATCGCGGCCGCCATGCCCACCGCGGCGATCATGGCGGCGATGGCGAGCCCGCGGTCCTTGCCCCGCATGGTGTGGAAGGCCAGCACCAGCAGCGCGCCGGCCACGACGGTGAACATGCCGGCGCGACTGAGGGTGAGCAGCAACGCGACCGCGAAGATGCCGGTCACCACGATGCGCTGCCAACCGGCCAGCACCACCAGGGCGACGGCGATCGAGACCACCAGCGCGATGCCCTCGGCGTTGGGATCGACCGAGGTGCCGCCGAGGCGCATGGAACGTTCCATGCCGCCGTCGGTGAAGGCGAAGCGGGTGGCGGTGTATTCCGCGGCATAGCCGAAGACCCGCAGGTATTTGAACGACGTCTGGTTGGGGTCGAAAGCCACGATGTGCAAGCCGAATACGGCGTTGAACAACGTCGCGTAGACGAATATGCGGCCGAATTTCTCCAGATGCTCGGTCGTCAGGCTGCTCAGGGCGATGGCCACGAGCGTCACGACCGACCACCGGACGATCTGGATGATGTCGCCCATGCCGACACCGGTTACCGCGACGGACGCGATCGAGGTGAGCACGAGCGCGATGATCGACCATTCCATCGGATGAATCGGGCGGGCCAGTCGCGGATGCACGAACAACGCGACCACCGCACCGAATGCGAACGGCAGATATAAGGGGACGTGAACACCGGGGAAATATCCGAAAGGCAGGGCGCCGGTCACGACCGCCAATCCGTACAAGAACCACAGCGGATGCCGTAATCCGACATAGATGCCGGCAACCACTGCGGCAATAGCGACAATGCCCAACAAAGTGACCTGGCCGAAAGACGTCGCCAACCAGACCAAGCCCAAGATCACGGCCAGAATCCCGGCCGATGATTTAAGATTGCCGAGTTGACCCAAACGGGCGTTCATGCCGACTATGTTCTCAGCTCGACCAGCTAAGCTCAAGCAGGTTGCCCGGACCCGTGGCGCGTCTGAATGGTCGGTCCGGTTCCCAGCCGTTAATCTGTGAGCCGTCGCATTGCTGAATAAGGGGCACGACCTTGGAGATCAAAGAGTACCTGCGGATATTTGGCCGGTACTGGTGGGCGATCGTGGCGCTGGCGGTTGTCGGTGGTGTCGCGGGCTGGTCGTGGTGGGAATTCGGAGATCGCGAGTACCAGTCCAGCGCGACGCTGTTCGTGGCGACACAGAACGGCACCTCGGTCACCGAGGCCTACCAGAACAACCTGTTCTCCCAGGACCGCGTGAACTCCTACGCCACCCTCGCCATGAGCGAGCAGGTCGCCGCCCGTGCGGTGGACCAGCTGAAGGCGACCATCTCGGCCAACGAGCTGCGGGCCAAGGTCACCGCCATCCCGTTGCCGAAGACCGTGTTGCTGCAGGTCTCGGTCACCGACAAGGATCCGGGCCAGGCCCAGACCTACGCCAGTGCGGTGGCCGACCAGCTCGCCGGCCTGGTGGGCGAGCTCGAGACCTCCCGCCGCGGCGGCAGCCCCGCCGCGGGCGCCATCGTCGTGGACGAGGCCGGCTACCCGACCAAGCCCCTCGGGTATTCGATGGTCACCCGGATCGGGATGGGTCTCGCCGGCGGCACCGTCCTCGGTCTCCTGGCGGCCATCGTGCTCGGCATCATCGACCGCCGCGTGCGCGGCCGCGACCGGGTGGCCGACGCCAGCGGTTCGCTGCTGATGGGCGCGCTGCCCGCGGACTCGGCCCGAAGCCACGCGCCGGTGGTCGACCTGACCGCCGACGGCGCCTACCCGGAGGCCCTGCGCGAGCTCCGCAACAATTTGCGGTTCACCGTGCCGGCAAATCGTGATGAAGCCGCTCGCGTGATCGCGGTGGCCAGCCCGTCGCCGTCCGACGGACGGACCACGGTCGCCATCGACCTGGCCGCCGTGCTCGCCGAGACCGGCAAATGCGTGGTCCTGGTCGACGGTGACCTGCGGAATCCGGCCGTGGCACAGCGACTGGACCTGACCGCCGCGGCCCGGCAAGGTGCGGCCGATCGCGGCCTGACCACCGTGCTCGTCGGCGAGAACACCGTCGCAGAGAGCCTGATCCCCGAGGTTTCCGTCGGTCAGCACCGGATCGCGGTGTTGCCCGCGGGCCCTGCCACCACGCGCCCCGGGGAGCTGTGGGCCGGTGACCACACCGCGAGCCTGTTCGCCGAGCTGTCCGGCCAGTTCGACTACGTCGTCGTCGATACCCCGCCGCTGGGCAAGTTCAACGACGGTGCCGTCGCCGCCGCGCTGTCGGACGGTGCGCTGCTGGTCGGCCGCATCCGGCACACCACGAGCAACGCGCTCACCCGGGCCGTGCAGACCCTGAAGTCCGCCAACGCGGTGCTGATCGGCTCGGTCGCCACCGACGAACCGGTCGAGTTCAAGCTCCACATCGGCGGGTCCGACGGCCCCAAGTCCGGTGGCTCCAAGTCGGGCGCCGGCAAGAGCAAGAAGGCGGCTTCCAAGGTGGAAGCATCCGAGGCCAATACGGCGGCGCACCAGAAGCCGTGATGCGTCAGGTTGAGTTGCGGCGCACCGTACTGGCACTGGCTGCAGTGCTGGTCACCGTGGCTGCGTGCGGCCAGGCGGGCCCGGTGCCGCCGCGACCGGGTGACGACGTGCGTCCCACCCGGGACCTCACCCCGATGTTTCCGGGGGCCGAGGCACTCCCGCCGCCCGACCTCACCGACGACGGCCCGGGTTCCCTGGTCGAGCTGAAGCCCGTCAAAGGTGACCCCAGCTTCGACGAGGCCGGCGCCACCGCGGCACGCATCGTGTACCGGTCCACGAGCGGCGTGGACGGCCGTCCCATCCAGGTCAGCGGCCTGATCGCGGTGCCCCCGGGCCCGGCGCCCAAGGGCGGCTGGCCCATCATCTCGTTCGGGCACGACACCACCGGGCTGCTGCCCAAGTGCGCGCCGACCCTCGCGCCGCAATTCTGGGGCTACTCGACCGGGATGACGGTGTATCTGCGGCGCGGCTTCGCCATCGTCCTGTCCGACTACCAGGGGCTGGGCATCGACCCGGGCTCCAGTGCCCGGCAGCACTCCATCCTGGATGCGAACAGCCTGGGGAACAGCATCATCGACGCCGCCCGCGCGATCCATCGCGCCGCTCCGTCCACCAGCACCAACTGGGGTGCGCTGGGCGCCGGCGAAGGCGGCCTGGCCGCGTGGGCCGCGGCCGAACGCAACGGGACCTACGGCGCCGGCATGAACATGGTCGGCGCGGTGGCGGTCAACCCGATCGCGGATCTGGCGCCGCTCGCCGACCCGGACCGCACCGCCGCGCTGGCGACCGCCGATCAGTACCGGCTGCAGATCCGGGCGCTGCAGAGCCTGGAAACCATGCAGCCCGACTTCGACCTCGACGCGCACCGCTCGGCGAAACTCAAGGACCAGTGGGACCTGTTGGTCGACTGCGCACCGCGCGACGTCGCGGCCGCCCAACTGGCGCTGAATCAGTTGACTCCCAACGACTTCCAGGCCAAGGATGCGGCCGCTGCGGCAGACCTCAAGCGTCGCCTCGGTGCCGTCGCGTTGCCCAGTCCCGGTGCGGGCCCGAACGATCCGCCGGTGCTGGTGGCGTTCGGCACGGCCGACACCGTCAACCCGGCGGCCGGCGTGCTGACGGCCACCGCGGCCGCGTGTGCCCGCGGCCAGCAGATCGTCGTGATGCGCGGCGTCGGCGACACGGGCCAGATCAACGACCAGACGATGCAGAACGCGCTGGCGTGGCTGCAGGCGCGGTTCGACGGCGAGCGCGTGGCCGATGTCTGTGTGGGGGCGACGTGATCACGCCGGCCGGAGTGCCGCGGGTGCGCGACTACGCGCTGTTCGTCAAGAACAGTTGGGTGCTGGTGTTGGTCACCACCATCGCGAGTGCACTGGTGGGCTGGGCGGGCTGGGAGCACGCCAAGCCCGAATACCGATCCACGGCATCGGTGTTCGTCCGGACCGAGGGCAGCGCATCGCCCCTGGACGCCTACTACGGCGACGCCGGCATGCTCGGCCTGATGGAGACCTACCGAAACCTGGCCACCAGCTCGCAGATCACCGCGCCCATCATCCAGAAGCTTGGCCTGATCGAGTCCGACAAGGAACTCGCCGCCCGGATCGTCATATTGCCCAGTGCCACAGCGATGTTGAACGTCACGGTCACCGGCGGTGATGCCGACCAGACCACACAGATCGCGCACGAGGTCGTCAACGACCTGGTCGCGGTGGGCAACCGGCTGGCCCTGGTCGCCGGTACCAGCGCGACGCTCGTCGTCATCGACGACGCCAGCCCCGCCGAGCGGGTGGGCAGCGTGGCGTCGTATGTGATGACCGGGACGGTCCTGGGTTTCGCGCTGTGTGTCATCGCGGTCATCGCGCGGGCGCTGATCTTCGACCGGGTACAGAGTCGCCGGCACCTCGAGCGGGTTATCGGTGACGCGACCGCCGGAGCGTCGGGATGAACTCGCGGCAGCTGCGGCGTCTGGTCGCCGCGGGCCTGCTCGCCGCGGTGTGTCTGACCGCGCCGGCCTGCCAGAGTGATCCGGCACCGAAAAAGGCCGGGCCCCCTACGGCTGGGGGTATCGACCTCAAACCTGACACCACGGGCGCCGGTCACGTGCCCGGTGCGCTGGTGTCGGCGTCGACGTTCCCCACGCTGGACCTGCGGCTGAAATCGGCCGTGTCGCTGGCCGCCCGCATCGGGTACACGTCGACGTCGGGGATCACCGGTGAGCACACCGAGGTGTCGGGCTCGGTCTTCGTGCCGAACGGGACACCGCCGCCGGGCGGCTGGCCGATCATCGTCTTCGGCCACGCGACGTCCGGCGTGCAACGCGACTGCGGACCGTCGGGGTCGTCGACGCTGCAGGGGCTGTCCGCGCCGATCACCACGCTGGTCAAGGCCGGCTACCTGGTGAGCCTGCCGGACTATCAGGGCCTCGGCCCGGGCACCGCCGGCCATCCGTACGCCGATGCCACCACGGTGGGCTACAACGTCATCGACTCCGTGCGCGCGGCGCACAAGCTGGTACCGCAGTCGTCGGACCGCTGGCTGGCCGTCGGGGTGTCCCAGGGCGGCCAAGCCGCCTGGGCCGCAAACGAACTCGCCGCCCGCTACGGCAGCGGGCTGAACCTCGTCGGCACCGTCAGCCTGTCGCCGGCCACCGATCTCACCGGCCTGGCCGCCGGGGCCGCGGCCGGCAGCCTGTCGAAAGAGCAGGGCGCCATCCTGCAGCTCATCCTGGCCGCCCTGGCGACGGAGAACCCGTCCCTGAACCTCGCGGACTATCGCCACGGCGAGATCGTCGAGCACTGGGACGTCCTCGCCTCGTGCCGCACCGAGGACGCGGCGGCGCGGACCGCGGCGATCGACAAGATCACGCCCGACGATCTGCGGCCCGCGACCCCGCAGGCGGAAGCGACGCTGCAGGGCCTGCTGGCCAAGCGCAGCCTGCCCAAGGAGCCGACGTCCGCGCCGATGCTCGTGCTGTACGGCGGCCAGGACACGCTGCTGCCGCCGGACTGGACGAACAAGGCGCTCGCCGCCGCGTGCCGCCTCGGCGACGTCATCGACATCATGTTCCAGCCGACCAAGGGGCACGCCGACATCGACGTGGCGATGTCCTACGACTGGATCAAGGACCGGTTCGGCGGCGTCCCCGCCCAGAACAGTTGTCCGTCATTCAATTCCATGCAGGGAGCAGGACAGTGAACGCGCCGACCTCGGCACCGGTCCGGACCCGGGCCCGCATCATCGGGCTGGACGGCGCCCGCGGGCTGTCGTGCCTGGGCGTCGCCGTCATGCACGTCACGGGGCACTACTCACCGCAGACGGCCTACCACTGGAAGACGAACCTCGTCGGGCTGTCGCTGATCTTCTTCTACGCGCTCAGCGGGTTCCTGCTGTTCCTGCCCTACGTACGCAACCTGATCGAGCAGCGCGAACTGCCCAGCACCGCGAACTTCGCCGTGCACCGCATCGCCCGGATTCTGCCCGGCTACCTGGTCATCTTCCTGCTGTGCAACTACCTGCTGCAGATCGTCTACATCGAGAACGCGTCGCTGCAGCCGACCCGCACCGAAGACGGCACCGGCATGATCACCGACCCGTGGCAGTTGATCGCCAACCTGACGCTGATGCAGTCGTACATCCCGAAGTACTTCCAGACCGGCCTGAACCCGTCGTGGTCGCTGACGCTGGAATACGCCTTCTACCTTTCGATCCCGCTGCTGGGCATGCTGCTGTTCGCCCTCGGGCGGCGGTCGAACCTGCGGCCGTGGCTCGTCGTGTCGCTCGGGCCGGCGCTGCTGATCGCGCTGGGCTTCATCGGCCGGGCCTTCGTGCCGTGGATGATCTCGGCGTTGCACCTGACCGATCCGACGGAGATCAACTGGGGCGCCAACTGGGTCGCGGTCTACACCAAGACCTTCCTGACAAACTCGGACACCTTCGCGTTCGGCATGGCCGCCGCGGTGCTCGTCGTGGCCATGGAGCACAACGCGATTCGCGAGAAGCTCAGCCGCCGCGTCCGGCTGTACAGCTTCCTGGCGATGTTCCCGGCGGGTGTGGTCATGCTCGGCCTGATCGCCCTGGCCAACCCGTACGCCACGTCGGCCCTGGCCGTGCTGTGCGCGCTGGGCATCCTGGTGATCGTCGCGCCGCTGTTCCGCGGCGAGCGGTCCGGGCTGGCCGAGCTGCTCGACACCGCGCCCTTCCGGTTCGTCGGCAAGGTCTCGTTGTCGGCGTATCTTTGGCATTTCCCCCTCATGCTGCTGCTGGGCCGCTGGGGCCTGATGGCCGGCGACACCGTGCCCGGCATGCTGCGCAACGTGGCGCTCGTCCTGGCGGTGACACTGGTGGTCTCGGCCGTCACGTACTACGCAGTGGAAGAGCCCGTCATGAAATTCGCCAAGCGGTACCGCACCAGGTGGTCCTGAATGCGCCGTGCGATCCAGTGGGGCGCCGCGCTCGCGGCAGTGCTCCTGATCGCGGCGTCGTTGCCGGTGATGTGGCAGGTCGGCAGCTGGGCCCTGGACAAGTTGCGGCACGGCGGTGCCGGTGACCCGGTGCCGATCCGCACGGCCGATCTGACGGGCTCGGGCCCGGGCAGCCTGATCAGCGCGATGACGATGCCGGCGCTGACCAACTCGGTGGAGGGCAAGGATTTACAGGCCGCCCGCGTGGTCTACCGATCCACCTCCGGTGACACCGACGCGCCGACGGTGGTGTCGGGATCGGTGTTCACGCCCCGGGGCCAGGCGCCCGACGGCGGCTGGCCGGTGATCGCGCTGGCCCACGGCACGACCGGCATCGACTACCCGTGCGCGCCGTCGCTGTCGGCGAATCTCCTCGGCAACGTGGTCTTCGTGCAGGGCTTCGTCAACCTCGGTTTCGCCGTCGCCCTCGCCGACTACCAGGGCCTGGGCGCACCTGGTGTCCACCCCTACACCGACAACCGCACGGCGGGCCGCAACGTCATCGACTCGGTGCGCGCCCTGCGCCACACGTTCCGCGACATTTCCAACCGCTGGGCGGTGTTCGGCGGTTCGCAGGGCGGCGGCGCGGCCTGGGCCGCCGACGAACAGGCGCGCACCTACGCGCCCGAACTCGACCTGATCGGCGCGGCCGCCAGCGTGCCGTCGGCCGACGTGGCGGGCATCGTCGACAAGGCCGGCATCTTCGATCAGGGCAAGGCCGGCACCATGACCAAGGACCAGGAGGCGGCGTTCCAGGCGATCGTCGAGTCACTGGCCCGGCTGCATCCCGACCTGAACCGCGACGACTACCGCCGGGGCGCGGCGGCCAGGTACTGGAAGGTGCTGTCGGCGTGCTCGGGGCCCGACGTCGCGTACCGCGCCACCGCCATCGACGCGATCGGACCGACCGACCTGGCACCGGTCGATGCGGCGGCCGCCGACCGACTGCGTCGGTACCTGCAGGACTGGGCCCTGCCGCAGCAGCCGCTGTCGGCCCCCATGTCGGTGGTCTACGGCGGCAAGGACACGTTCCTCGACCCGGAATGGACCAAGGCCGCCATCGCCCGCGCATGTTCGCTGGGCGGTACGGTGGTCTGGAATTTCCAGCCGGACGGTGGACACGGCGATATTGACGGGCCGGGTCAATTGCGGTGGCTGGCAGAACGATTCAGGGGAGGCGAGGCGGTCAATGACTGTCCTGCGCAGGGGACCACGTAATCCCGACGGCGACAGCCCGATTCATCAGCAGTTGCTGATCGAGGCGAAATGCATCGTGAAGCGACTCATCGCGCCCCGCGGCACCGCGGTCGGCGAACCCGAGCGGCCGTATCTGATCCTGCCGATCCTGGGGCAGTCCAACGCGTTCGGCATGGGGCTGCCGGTCGAGCCCGACGGGTTGGACCGCCCCCACCCGCTGGTGCACCAGTGGGCCATGTGCGGGCCCTCCAAAGGCACCGCGGTGCTGGCGACGCAACCCCTGCTGCACGAAATACCTTGCAAATACGTCGGTTTCGGCCCAACCTTCGCTAAGCAACTCGCCGACGACACCGGACGCCCGGTGCTGCTGATCCCCGGTGCCCGTGGCGACACCTCGTTCACGCCGAAGAACGGGCACACGTGGGATCCGGCCGACCGCAAGACCCGGGTGAACCTGTACCGGCGGGCCGTGGCGGCCATCGACGCGGCGCTGGCGCGGTTTCCCGGCAGTGAGATCGCCGCGGTGCTCTGGCACCAGGGGGAGACCGACGTGCCGCTGATCTCCGGCGCGCAGTACCAGGCCAAGCTCGACTCGCTGATCGGGGACCTGCGCGCGCGGTACGGCGAGAGCCTGCCGTTCGTCCTGGGGCAGATGGTGCCCGAGGAGATGGAGCTGAGCGGCAAGCCCTACGCCGCGATCGACGCCGTGCACGCCGATACCCCGAACCGGTGGCCGCTCTGCACCTTCGTGCCCGGCCCGCGCGATTCGTACAACAGTCCCGACGATCGCCACTACAGCGCTGCCGGGCAGCGCGAGTTGGGTCGCCGGATGTGGCAGCAGTACCGCGAGATGTGCGCCGAACAACTGGCGGACTATGGCGCGCGGTGAACTCGGCCGGGTCATCCGCCGTGTCATCGGTGTGGTCACGATCGTCGTGCTCGTCGATGTCGGGCTGGCCGGGCTGGTGCTGTTCGCGGGCGCCAAGTCCGATCAGCTCCAGCGGGCCGACGCGATCATCGTGCTGGCCGGCGAACACGACGGCCGCGAACAGTACGGGCTGAGCCTGGCCCGGCAGGGCTGGGCCCGCACCGTGGTGCTGTCCAACCCGTACGTGCCGGGCGACCCTCAGATGAAGAGCGCCTGCGCGCCGGCCACCGACATCGAGGTGATCTGCCGGAAGCCGGAGATCCTGACGACCCGCGGCGAGGCCATGATGATGCGCCAACTCTCCGAGGGCCGATCCTGGCACCGGATCATCGTCGTCAGCTGGCGGTACCACCTGCCGCGCGCCCGCCTGATCTTCCGGCAGTGCTATTCCCCGGACCACGGTTCGGTTGTCGCGGTGGCTTTGCCCAGGGACTATGACTTCTCGCCCGTCGGGTGGGAGCTGACGTTCTTCTATCAGTTTGCCGGGTTCGCTAAGGCCGCGCTGCAGGGTCGCTGCGGTTGACCTGCCTATTTTTCTGATCGGTGGTATTTTCGAGCAAACGATGCGATAGTAGTCGCAGTTCGCTGAGCGGGGGCTATAGCGAACAGCCAGCAAATGGGAGGGAGTACGCGTCAGTGTCAGTGGCAGAAGAACTCTACGTTCCCGAGGCTTCTCCCGCGCGTCCCGTACGGGCCGTCGCGCCTTTAGCTGACCGGGCCTGGCAGACGCGTTACCGCTGGTGCCTCATCGCATTCGATCTGGTCGTGGTCGTGTTGGCCCTGGCGAGTGCCCAGTTCGTCAAGCTCGGTACACCCGACGCCTCCCTGGAATTCACTTCGACGTATCTGCACGTCTTCTCGTACTACTCGGTCCTCTCGCTGTTCGTCGCCGTGATCTGGCTGGCCATGCTGGCCGCATACCGCACCCGATCGCCGCGCATCGTCGGCGCCGGCGTCGAGGAGTACCGCCGGGTCTTCTCCGCGACGCTGGCCACCGTCGGCATCATCGCCGTCGCACTGATGATCTTCCGCCCTGAGTACGCTCGCGGCTACTTGGCCGTCGCGCTGCCGCTCGGCCTCGTCGGCCTCGTCGTGGGCCGGACCATCTGCCGCCGGGTGCTCGCCCGGCTGCGCCGGCGCAACAAATGCGTCGCCAACGTGCTGGCGGTCGGTGACCCGCGCGCCGTGAGCAACCTGGTGCAGTCCCTGCACCGCGAATGGTGGTACGGCTACTCGGTCCGCGGCGTCTGCCTCACCGGACGGCCCGCCGGCGGCACCTTCGAGGTGGCTGGGGTCGGCGAGTTGCCGGTGCTCGGCAACGAGACCCAGGTGTCCGACGCCATCACCCAGGCCGCCTTCGACGCCGTCGCACTGACCACGACCGACCACCTCGGGCCCGAGGGAGTGCGCGAACTGTCGTGGGAGCTCGACAAGCTGGGCATGGACATGGTCGTGTCCCCGAGCGTCATCGACGTCGCCGGCCCCCGGCTCACCATGCGTCCCGTCGCCGGTCTGCCGCTGATCCACGTGGAGCGTCCGCAGTACAGCGGGACCAAGAAACTCCAGAAGCGCGCCTTCGACGTGTTCGTCGCGCTGTTCGCGCTCACCGTGACCTCGCCGCTGATGGTGTTGTCGGCCATCGCGATCAAGCTCACCAGCCGTGGTCCGGTCTTCTACCGCTCCGAGCGAATCGGCTTGGACGGCAAGCCGTTCCAGATGACGAAGTTCCGCACCATGGTGCAGGGCGCCGACCGCATGGTCGACGACCTGATCAGCCTGGACCTCAACGAGAGCGGCAGCGGCGTGCTGTTCAAGATTCACGAGGACCCGCGCGTCACGCTGGTCGGAAAGTACCTGCGGCGCTACAGCATCGACGAACTGCCGCAGTTCTTCAACGTGCTGCGCCGCGACATGAGCGTCGTCGGGCCGCGCCCGCCGCTGCGCCGTGAATTCGACACGTACAACGAGCAGGTGCGCCGTCGGCTGCTGGTGCTCCCCGGCATCACGGGGCTGTGGCAGGTGAGCGGCCGGGCCGACCTGTCGTGGGAGGACTCGGTACGGCTCGACCTGTCGTACGTCGAGAACTGGTCCATCACCAACGATCTGCTGATCGCGGCCAAGACCTTCCGCACCATCATCGGCGGTTCTGGCGCCTACTGACTCCGGACGGGCGACCGTCGGTGAATAATCCCCTTTGATGCGTAAAGCCCTGCCGTGGATAGTGGTGGCCGTCCTGGTCGTCGGTGGTCTGACCGCCGCGACCTACCTGCGACCGCTGGCGCTGATCGGGACCTCGAAGGTCCTCGACATGTTCATTCCGCTCTCGGGCGCACCGGAGCCGATCGGTTCGGCCGATCTCGCCGGCTCCGGCCCGGGCAGCCTGCTGTCGGCGACGACCATGCCGGGCGTCACCAGCACCTTCACCGGGCAGGGGATTCGTGCGGCCCGCGTGGTGTATCACTCCACCTCGGGTGACACCGGCGCGCCGACCGTCGTCTCGGGCGCGGTGCTCACGCCGCTGGGCCAGGCGCCCAAGGGCGGCTGGCCGGTGGTGGCGCTCGGGCACGGCACCCTGGGCATCGACAACAACTGCGGGCCGTCGCTGTCGCCGACCCTGATGAACCTGCTGCCCATCGCGAAAGTCGTGATCAATCTCGGGTACGCCGTCGCGCTGGCCGACTATCAGGGGCTGGGCGTCAAGGGTGTGCACCCGTACTCCGACGCCCGCACCGCGGGCCTCAACATGATCGACGCCGTCCGCGCGGCACGGCACGTGTTCGGTGACATCTCCACGACGTGGGCGGCGTTCGGCGATTCGCAGGGTGGCGCGGCGGCCTGGGCCGCCGACGAGCAGGCCGAGCCCTATGCCCCGGAACTGAACTTGGTGGGTGCGGTCGCCGTGGCGCCCGCCGCCGATATCAGCGGTCTGGTGGCGAAATCGCAGACCGGCACGTTGACCAGCGAGCAGCGGCCGGTGCTGCAGGCGCTGATCGAATCGCTGGCCCGGCTGCACCCCGATCTGAACCGTGATGAATACCGGCACGGCGGTGCGTCCCGCTACTGGAACGTGCTGACGGACTGCAGCGCCGGCGCGGCCTACAAGCGTGCCGTCGCCGCCGGACAACTCGGGCCGCGCGACTTCCTCCCGGTGTCGCCGGATGCGGCCCAGCGACTGCAGAATCTCTTGCAGGCGTGGGCAATTCCGCAGCGCCGGCTGACCGCGCCGCTGTACGTCTGGTACGGCGGTCAGGATCCGTTCATCGATTCCGCCTGGACGAAGGCGGCCATCGGGCGGGCCTGTTCGCTCGGTGGCACGGTGACGACAGAGTTCGACCCGCAGGGCGGCCACAATCCGCCCGCGGCGCAGGAGATGCTCGACTGGATGGCGGATCGGTTCGCCGGGAAGAAGGTAACCAATGACTGCTGAGCTGCTGCCGCTGGACGCCGCGGCGATCCAGGCGTCCGTCGGTGACGGCTGGCGCGTCGAGGTGGTGGCCGAAACCGGTTCCACCAATGCCGATCTGGCGGCGCGGGCCCAGTCCGGCGAGAACGTGGCGGGTGTGGCGCTGTTCACCGAGGACCAGACCGCGGGCCGGGGACGCCAGGGCCGCAGCTGGACGGCGATGCCGCGGTCGCAGATTCTGATGTCGATCGGGGTGGACACCACCGACGTGCCGAGCGAGACCTGGGGCCTGCTGTCACTGGCGGCGGGGGTGGCTGTCGTCGAGGCCGTCGCCGAGGTGGCCGGCGTGCAGGCCGCACTCAAGTGGCCCAACGATGTGCTGGTGGGCACCGGCAAGCTGGCCGGGATTCTCGCCGAGGTCGCGGCCCCGGCCGGGGAGCCGCCCGTCATCGTCGTCGGTATCGGTCTGAACGTGTCGCTCGCCGCCGCCGAACTGCCCGACCCGGTGGCCGTGTCCCTGTTGAGTCTCGGTGTCGCGCAACCGGATCGGCAGCGGCTGGCGGTGGCGCTGCTGAACCGTCTGCACGCCCGCATCGCCGAGTGGCGCGTGGGCGGGAACGTCGAGCTGTTGGCCGTCTACCGCAAGCACAGCGCCACCCTCGGACAGTCGGTGCGGGCCGAGTTGCCCGGCGGGCGTGAGGTGGTCGGGCCGGCGACCGACATCGACGCGGGCGGTGCGCTGGTGATCGATTCGGCCGACGGCGACGTGGCCGTCTCGGCGGGCGACGTCGTCCATTTGCGTCCCGCCGCCGGCTGAGCACCGCCTAGAGTCTGGGTATGGGTTACCCGGACAACGTGCTGGCGGCCGACGAACATGTTGTGCTGCATCGGCACCCGCACTGGAAGCGCCTGATCGGGCCGGTGCTGGTGCTGCTGGTCGCGACGGCGCTGGCCGCTTTCCTCGCGGCGGTGGTCAATCACACCAACTGGGATTCGAACGCCAAGAACATCATCTTCGCGGTGGTCGGCGTGGTCTGGCTGGTGGTGATCGGCTGGCTCACCGTCTGGCCGTTCCTGACCTGGCGCTCAACGCATTTCGTGATCACCGACCGGCGGGTGATGTTCCGGCGCGGCGTGCTGACGCGGTCGGGTATCGACATTCCGCTGGCGCGCATCAACAGCGTGGAGTTCCGGCACCAGCTACTGGACCGGATACTGCGCACCGGCACGCTGATCATCGAGTCGGCATCGCAGGATCCCCTGGAATTCCATGACATTCCGCGGGTGGAGCAGGTCCACTCGCTGCTGTATCACGAAGTCTTCGACACCTTGGGTTCCGAGGAGTCGCCCAGCTGAGGGTCGTCGCCGAGTTCGTCGTAGGCCTCGGCGAAACCACCGGCGGTGATCGTCGCCTCGAGCGTCATGTCGGGTGCGTGCTTGGCCATCTCATCGGGGAACACCCAGCGCCGGAAGGCCCAGAACCGGAACGCCATCTGCAGCAGGTTGCCGATGATGTACGCCGACACGAAGTCGGCGATGTTCTCGACGGTCAGCGACACGTTGGGCTGGCGCAGCTGCAGCACGTAGCTGGACACCCACAGCGGGGCCATGCTCAGCAGCACGCCGACGCCACTGACCGCGAAGAACAGCAGCGCCTCGTGGTGGCGCAGGCGGCCACCGCGGTTCTGGAAGCTCCATTCGCGGTTCAGCACGTACGACGCGATGACCGCGACGATGCCGGCGATGATCTTGGCCGTCACCGGCTTGGGCTCGAGCACCGTGAGCTTGAGGGTGTAGAAGATGCCCGAGTCGATGACGAACGTCGTGGCGCCGACGATGGCGAACTTGATGAGCTCGTGATGCCGCTCGGCAAACGGCCGAATCACTCGGGGGAGCCGCGCGATCGTGGCCTCGGTGAACGACATAAGCGGCCAGTTTACGGAAAGTACCTGCATTTCACGTACCCGTGCAGGTAGCGGGCGGTAGCTAGGCGGCATAGGCAGATTCGGGGGACGCCCTCGGCGCGTGACAAACTAGGCGCCGTGACGCAACCCCCCGTCGTGGCAATGATCGGTGGCGGCCAGCTGGCCCGCATGACCCACCAGGCCGCCATCGCACTCGGTCAGACCCTGCGGGTCCTGGCGGTTTCCGCCGACGAGCCCGCCGCCCAGGTGAGCCCGGCGGTGGTGCTGGGCTCGCACACCGACCTCGAGGCGTTGCGCCAGGTGGCGGCCGGTGCGTCGGCCCTGACGTTCGATCACGAGCACGTGCCGACCGAGCTGCTGCAGACGCTCGTCGCGGACGGCGTCAACGTGGCCCCGCCGCCGTCGGCGCTGGTGCACGCGCAGGACAAGTTGGTCATGCGCCGCCGGCTGGCCGAACTCGGCGCGCCGGTGCCGCGCTACCGCGAGGTGGCGTCGACCGCCGAGCTGGATGCCATCGACGAGCTCGCCGCTGAGACCGGTGGTGCGCTGGTGGTGAAGGCCAGCCGCGGTGGTTACGACGGCAAGGGCGTCACGCTGACCGACGACGTCGCGCAGGCCCGCGCCGCCGCCGAGGGCTACCTGGCCGCCGGCGTGGCGGTGCTGGTGGAGGAGAAGGTCGCCATGCGCCGCGAGCTGGCCGCGCTGGTCGCCCGCTCGCCGTTCGGGCAGGGCGCGGCGTGGCCCGTCGTGCACACCGTGCAGGAGGACGGCATCTGCGTCGAGGTGATCGCGCCGGCGCCGCAGCTGGACGCCGCGTTGGCGACGGCGGCCGAACAGCTCGCGCTGCGGATCGCCGATGAGCTCGGTGTGGTCGGCGTGCTGGCGGTCGAGCTCTTCGAGACGGTCGACGGCGCGCTGGTGGTCAACGAGTTGGCCATGCGTCCGCACAACTCCGGGCACTGGAGCATGGACGGCGCGACGACGAGCCAGTTCGAGCAGCACCTACGCGCGGTCCTGGACTACCCGCTGGGGTCGACGGCACCGCTGGCGCCGGTGACGGTGATGGCGAACGTGCTCGGCGCGCCGACTCAGCCGGCGATGACGATGGACGAGCGCCTGCACCACCTGTTCGGCCGGCTGCCCGAGGCCCGGGTGCACCTGTACGGCAAGGGGGAGCGGCCTGGCCGCAAGATCGGTCACGTCAACATCGTCGGCGCGCCGGGCGGCTCGCTCGACGACGAGGACTACGTGGCCGACGTGCGCGAGCGCGCCGTCCGGGCCGCGCATTGGTTGTCGCACGCTGAGTGGACCGACGGATGGAGTGGACATGAGTGAACGCGCGGGAGGCCCCCGGGTCGGCCTGATCATGGGCAGTGACAGCGACTGGTCGGTGATGGAGGACGCGGCCACCGCGCTCGCCGAGTTCGAGGTGCCGTTCGAGGTCGGCGTGGTGTCGGCGCACCGCACGCCGCAGCGCATGCTCGACTACGCCAAGTCCGCCGCGGACCGCGGCGTCGAGGTGATCATCGCCGGCGCCGGTGGCGCCGCGCACCTGCCCGGCATGGTGGCGTCGGCCACTCCGCTGCCGGTGATCGGGGTTCCGGTGCCGCTGGCCCGCCTCGACGGCATGGACTCGTTGCTGTCGATCGTGCAGATGCCCGCCGGCGTGCCGGTGGCCACGGTGTCGATCGGCGGCGCGCGCAACGCGGGCCTGCTGGCGGTACGCATCCTGGGGTCGGCCGATGCCGCGCTGCGGGCCCGGATGCAGCGCTTCCAGGCGGACCTGGAGCAGATGGTGCTCGACAAGGACGAGGCGCTACGGAATCGGTTGCTGGGCAAGTAAGCTCACGATCGATGAAATCTTCATTCGCGCGGTACCGCAGCGTCGGCCACAAACTCGTCACGGGATTCATGGAGCCGGAGGTGCTCCTGGTCGCCGGTGCGCTGGACGAGGCCCAGCGGGCCAGGTCCGTCGGCGGCGCGGTCGCCGAGATCGGCGTGCACCACGGCAAGCTGTTCATCGGCCTGAACCTGCTGCAGCGGGACGACGAAAAGTCCGTTGCCATCGACATTTTCGGCGACCAGGACCTCAACATCGACGGTTCCGGGGCCGGTGATCTGGCGAAGTTCACCAGCAACGTCGACGTCTGGTCGTCCATGGACAGCGTGGTGATCCACCAGGGTGACTCCACGAAGCTGACCCCCGAGGTGCTGCTGGAGGAGGCCGGCGGGCCCGTCCGGTTCTTCAGCGTCGACGGCGGCCACACCGAGGAGATCGTCTACAGCGACATGCAGCTGGCCGAGGCCACCCTGGCCGACGGCGGCATCGTCATCGCCGACGACGTCTTCAACGAGTTCTGGCCCGGCGTCGCGGTGGGCACGCTCAAATACCTCGATGACGGCGCCGGCCTCGCCCCATTCGCGATCGGCTTCAACAAGGTGTTCTTCACCCAGCCGGAGTTCTGCGATTACTACCAGGCCGAACTCGAGTCGGCGGCGCACCGCTCGGCCCGGATCCAGCACACCACCTCGGTTTTCGCCGGGCATCCCGTGCTGCTGCTCGGCCCCGTGACGGCCGTCGACGTGCTGCGCCGCAGCGAGACGTTGCGCACCGTCTATCACCGCACTTACCGCGAGTTGGTCCGTGGGCTGCAGAAGGTGTCGGGTCAGGGGCGGTAAAGTTACCGGCGAGTAGCACCCCGCATCTCGCCACATGGGCAGGCAAGGAGCCATCAATGTCTATCGGTAACCCGTCATTCGATCTGTTTCAGCTGCCGGAAGAGCATCAGGAGCTGCGTGCCGCCATCCGGGCCCTGGCCGAGAAGGAGATCGCGCCGTTTGCCGCCGAGGTCGACGAGCAGGCCCGGTTCCCGCAGGAGGCCAGTGACGCGCTGACGGCCTCCGGTTTCAACGCCGTGCATGTGCCCGAGGAGTTCGGCGGTCAGGGTGCGGACTCGGTGGCCGCGTGCATCGTCATCGAAGAGGTGGCCCGGGTCGACGTGTCGGCGTCGCTGATCCCCGCGGTCAACAAGCTCGGCACCATGGGCCTGATCCTGAACGGCTCCGACGAGCTCAAGCGCAAGGTGCTGCCGGACCTGGTCGACGGCAAGCTGGCGTCGTACGCGCTGTCCGAGCGCGAGGCCGGCAGTGACGCCGCAGCGATGCGCACACGCGCCAAGGCCGACGGTGACGACTGGATCCTCAACGGCGCCAAGGCCTGGATCACCAACGGCGGCAAGTCGAGCTGGTACACCGTGATGGCCGTGACCGATCCCGACAAGGGCGCCAACGGCATCTCGGCGTTCATGGTGCACATCGACGACGAGGGCTTCTCCATCGGCCCCAAGGAGCGCAAGCTCGGCATCAAGGGTTCGCCGACCACCGAGCTGTACTTCGAGAACTGCCGCATCCCCGGTGACCGCATCATCGGCGAGCCGGGCACCGGCTTCAAGACCGCGCTGGCGACGCTCGACCACACCCGTCCGACCATCGGCGCGCAGGCCGTCGGTGTGGCGCAGGGTGCGCTGGACGCCGCGATCGCCTACACCAAGGACCGCAAGCAGTTCGGCAAGGCGATCAGCCAGTTCCAGGGTGTCGAGTTCATGATCGCGGACATGGCGATGAAGACCGAGGCGGCCCGTTTGATGGTCTACAACGCCGCGGCCCGCGCCGAGCGCGGTGAGGGCAACCTGGGCTTCATCTCGGCGGCGTCGAAGTGTTTCGCCTCGGATGTGGCGATGGAGGTGACCACCAACGCCGTGCAGCTGTTCGGCGGCGCCGGTTACACCGTCGACTTCCCGGTGGAGCGCATGATGCGCGATGCCAAGATCACCCAGATCTACGAGGGCACCAACCAGATTCAGCGGGTCGTGATGTCCCGCGCCCTGCTGCGCTGACGTCAGGCGCTACAGGTCGGCAGTGACCTTCTCCGTCGCGCGGCGCCGCTCCAGCGCGCCCGCGTCGGGGTTGGCCACCTGCACCAGGGAGGCGCCGCCGGCGAACACCGCCAGCAGATTGGCGACGAGTTCGTCGGGGCTGTCCCACGCGGCCGTCGACAGCAGCCGGGTGCCGGTGGTGAATCCCTTTGCCGCCGCACCGTGGCGGGCCGCGGCGAGGACATCGTCGACCGAGCGGCCGGCCAGGGCCGGCCCCGGGTTCCGTTCGGGCACGATCTGATCGCCGTGCACCCGCACGGATGTCGCGTAGTCGGCGACGCCGATCGGCAGGTCGGGGACCGGCTTGCCGAACGGATCGAGCGACAGCACGACGACTTCGCCGGCACCGGTCTCGTCGGCCGCGTCGATCCGGTCGGCCGTGCACAGCGCGATATCGCAGCCGGATGGGATCGATTCTCCGGCTGTGTCTTTCAACAAAACTTCCGCGCCGATGTACCAGATGCCGAACAGCACGCCGGCCGTCTGCCAGTGCGCGGGCAGCAGCACCGCGATCCGGCTGCCCGGACCCGCGCCGAGTTCGTCACGCAGCAGGTTGGCGGTCTTGGCGGCCCAGTTGCCCAGTGTCACCGCCGACAGCTCGATGCGCTCGCCGGTGGCGTCGTCGTAGTAGGTGATGCGCGGTCCGGCCGGGTCGTCACGCAGCAACGGGTCGAGGACCACACTGGACAGGTTGGTCATGGTCAGTCCACGCACTTGGGGTCGGCCGCGCCCGCGGTGATGATGGGCGACGGCGGGACCTGCGTGGTGGTGCCGGAATCGGTGGTGTCGGAAGCGGATTGCGTCACGGTGTGGCTGCCGCCCTCCAGCCCGGAACCGGGACCCGCGTAGTCGTGCGAGAGCACCACCCGCACCGCGCCGCTCGGCACGGAGGCGTTCTCCACCACCGGCAGGTTGCCCAGCTGTTCGGCGATGGCCCGCGCCCCGAGGTCGTCCGACTTCGCGGCCTGGATCTGGCTCGACGTCACGTGGTCGGCCTCGTTGTTGCCGACTTTGCCTGCGACGAAGCCCTTTTCGGTGAGGACCTCCGACACCGCCGCGGCCAGTCCGTTGATGTCACTGTCGTTGACGACGTCGACGGTGGTGTTGCCGGGGGTGTACGCGAGCTTCTCGGTCTTGCCCTCGGCCTGGTCCTGCAGCAGACCGGCCACCCACTGCTGCACCTGTGCGGGGTCGACGCGCACGACGCTCTGGGTGCCGTCGTCGCTCCAGCCGTCCTCGGCGAGCACCGGGATGGTGGCGAACGCGACGTTGCCGCCCGCCAGCTTCTGCATCTGCTGGACGAAATCCATGATGTCCCAACCGTCGGACAGGACAACCGACCGCTGCACGGCGCTGCGGAGCCGGCTCAGGGTGCTGGGGCTGGACAGCGTCTGCCCGGAGATGATGTCGTGCGCCAGCGACGCCATGAAGACCTGCTGGCGCGTCACCCGGTCCAGGTCGCCGCGGGGCAGATCGTGCCGCTGCCGCACGAAGCTCAGGGCCTGCGGGCCGTTGAGTTTCTGCCAGCCCGCCGGGAAGTTGGCGCCCGACAACGGTTCGTCGACGGCGTTCTTCAGACACACGTTGACGCCGCCGAGGGCATCGGTGATCAAGGCGAAGCCCAGCAACCCGACCTCGGCGTAGTGGTCGACGGTGACGCCTGTGAGCTTTGCCACGGTTTTGATTAGCGCCTCGCGGCCGGCCTCGACGGCTTTCGGCTCGGCGGTGGCGGCGTCCTCACCCTGCTCCTCGACGAGTTCCTTCATCTTCTCGAGCTTCACCTGACCGAAGACACCGTTGATCTTGGTCTTGCCCAGCCCCGGCGCCTGCACATAGGAGTCGCGCGGGATGGAGATGGCGGTGGCCGAGCGCCCGTTGTTGGGGATGCGCACCAGGATGATGGTGTCGGTGTTGGTGGACACGTCGTCGCCGGCGCGCAGCGTCGCGAGTTCGTCCTCTGACAAGGGATTTCCGTGCGCGTCGGTACGGCTGTCCATACCCACCAGGAGGATGTCGACGGCACCGTCGTCGCCCCCGCCGCCGAGGGCCGCGGTGCTGATGCGGTTGATGCCGGATTCCAGCGAACGCAGGCTGCTCCAGGCCACGCCGGTGCCCACCATCACGAGCACCGTCGTCATGACGGCGAGGATGCGGAACAGTCGACCTGGCACCAGGACAGGCTACTGGTGAGCGCTTGCCGTGGCCGGTAGCCCGGGGTTCGGCGGGTCACACCCTGGTGCGGGTACGGCCGTCGGCCCGCTAACCTCTAGGCCGTGATCGAGCAGCCATCCGTACCGCAATCGGATCGCCCGCTGCTCGTGGTGACGGTGACGTATTCACCCGGCGCGCATCTGGACCGTTTCCTGAAGACGCTGGCCCACGCGACGGAACGCCGCCTGCTGGTGGTGATGGCCGACAACGGCTCGACCGACGGTGCGCCCGAGTCGGCCCTGGAGCGCTACGCCGACGTCGAGTTGTTCCGCACGGGCGGCAACCTCGGCTACGGCACCGCGGTGAACCGCGCCGTCGCGGCCTACCTCGACACGCCCGACAGCGTCGTCGACCAGGAGTTCTTCGTCGTGGTCAACCCGGATGTGCAGTGGGGACCGCACAGCATCGACGAGTTGTTCGCCGGGGCGGCGCGGTGGCCCGCGGCCGGTGCGGTGGGTCCGCTGATCCGCGACCCCGACGGCTCGGTCTATCCGTCGGCGCGGCATCAGCCGAGCCTGATCCGCGGCGGCATGCACGCCGTGGTGGGCCCGTTCTGGAAATCCAACCCGTGGACGGCGGCCTACCGCCAGGACCGGCTGGAGCCCAGTGAACGCGCCGTCGGCTGGTTGTCGGGCTCGTGTCTGTTGTTGCGCACCAAGGCGTTCCGGCAGATCGGCGGATTCGACGAGAACTACTTCATGTACATGGAGGACGTCGACCTCGGTGACCGGCTCGCGCAGGGTGGCTGGCAGAACGTGTACGTGCCGGCCGCCGAAATCCTGCACGACAAGGGACATTCCACAGGACGGGACCCGGCCCGCAATCTGGCCGCGCACCACCGCAGTACCTATACATTCCTTGCCGACCGGCATCCGCACTGGTGGCAGGCCCCGCTGCGGTGGACCATCAAGTCGGCGCTGAACGCGCGCGAACGCGCGGTGGTGGGCAATTCCAGGCGTAAGCGCCGTCGGGCGAACTAGGCTACCGGCGATGACCTCGAGGCTTGAAAGGACGCGAGTTGAGTGACGCGGTGAATCCGGTTGACGTCGACGCGGTCATCCTGGTGGGTGGGCAGGGCACCCGGCTGCGCCCGCTGACCCTCTCGGCGCTCAAGCCGATGCTGCCGACGGCGGGAGTGCCGTTCCTGTCCCACCTGCTCGCCCGGATCGCGGCCGCGGGTATCCGCCATGTGGTGCTGGGTACCTCGTACAAGGCCGAGGTCTTCGAGGCGGAATTCGGCGACGGCTCCAAGCTGGGCCTGGAGATCGAGTACGTGGTCGAGGAGGAGGCCCGGGGCACCGGTGGCGGTATCGCCAACGTGGCGCCCAAGCTGCGCCACCCGACCGCCATGGTGTTCAACGGTGACGTGCTCTCCGGGCTGGATCTCGGTGCGATGGTCGCCAGCCACCGCGAGCGGCAGGCCGACGTCACGCTGCACCTCGTGCGGGTGAGCGACCCGCGCGCGTTCGGTTGTGTGCCAACCGATTCCGAGGGCGTGGTGACGGCGTTCCTGGAGAAGACGCAGGACCCGCCGACCGATCAGATCAACGCGGGCTGCTATCTGTTCCAGCGTGCGGTGATCGATGAGATCCCCACCGGCCGTGAGGTATCGGTCGAACGCGAGGTGTTCCCGAAGCTGTTGTCCGACGGTTTCAAGGTGTGCGGTTACGTCGACGCCAGCTACTGGCGTGACATGGGCACGCCCGACGACTTCGTCCGTGGCTCAGCGGATCTGGTGCGCGGTATCGCACCGTCGCCGGTACTCGACGGGCACCGCGGCGAGAGCCTGGTGCACGAGGGTGCCGCGGTGGCGCCCGGTGCGCTGCTGATCGGCGGGACAGTGGTGGGCCGCGGCGCGGAGATCGGCGCCGGCGCCCGGCTGGACGGTGCGGTGATCTTCGACGGCGTCAAGATCGAGGCCGGGTCGGTGATCGAGCGGTCCATCGTCGGGTTCGGCGCCCGGATCGGCCCGCGGGCGCTGATCCGTGACGGCGTCATCGGCGACGGCGCCAACATCGGCGCCCGCTGCGAGCTGCTGCGCGGTGCGCGGGTGTGGCCGGGGGTCACCATCCCCGACGGCGGTATTCGCTACTCCACGGACGTCTGAGCGGCCCGCGCGAGCCGCTGCAGACCCGGGTCCGGGTCCGGCAGCGCGTCCAGCGGCCACCACTGCAGATCCAGTGACTCATCGCTGCAGTGAATTTCGGCGTCCTGCGGCGCGACAGCCAGATATTGCACGTCGAGATGCCGCGTCGGGACGCCCAGCGAGCACGTCAGCGCGTGGACGTGCAACGCCGCGGGCAACTCGGCGATCTGCAGTCCGGTGATGCCGGATTCCTCGGTCGCCTCGCGTAGTGCCGCGGCGCGGATGTCGGTGTCGACGTCCTCGCAGTGCCCACCCAGCTGCACCCAGCGGCCCAACCGCGGGTGCAGGGTGAGCAACGCCTTGGTCCGGGTGTGGTCGAGTACGAGCGCCGACGCGGTGATGTGGCCGGGTACGCAGGCGCGCCGGCAGGCGTCGGGGCGGGCCGCGACGAACGCCGCGACGGCGTGCCGGAGGGTGTCCTGATCGGCGTCGGGCGCCGGCCAGTCGTGCAGCGCGGTCAACACCGAATCGTGCAGCGAGTCGCTCATCGCCGGATCAGCAGTTCGTCGGTCGGCACCGGCGGCCGTGGCCGACGGGGCTCATCGCTCTCCGGGAAGTGGCCGATGGCGATGGCGCCCAACGGTTCCCAGTCGGCCGGCAGCTCGAGCTCGGCGCGCACGATGTCGCCGGCGAAGATCGTCGACCCGATCCAGCAGCTGCCGACGTCGCGCGCCGCCAGGGCCACCAGGAGTCCCTGCACGGCCGCGCCAACCGCGACGGTGAACATGGTGTGCTCGGCTTCGGTACGGGCCGCGTCCGGATAGCTGTGTGCGCCATCGGGGACCAGGAACGGGATGACGAATTCCGGTGCGTCGTACAGAATCTGGCCGCGGCCCACACGCCGGTCGACGGAGTCGGCGGGCCGCCCATCGGCGGTCAGGTCGGTGCGCCACTTGTCTTTCATGCGGTCCAGCAAGCGGATTCGGGTGTCGTGGTCCTGCACCCAGACGAACCGGACCGGGCGGGTGTGGTGCGGTGCGGGCGCGGTGAGCGCCTCGGCCACGGAGTCCTCGATGAGTTCCGGTGCCACGGGCTCGGCGCTGAAGGTGCGCACCGAACGGCGCATCAACTGCGCCTGCCTGCGGCCCAGTGCCAGTGCTTCCTCGGTGCCCAGCCAGAACAGATCGTCCTGCCCGGCGCGCACCAGGGTCCGGCCGTTCGAGCCGTCGTCGCGCGGTGACAGGCCCCGCACCACGGCGACCGGGATGCCGGTCAGCTTGCCCTTGACCAGGTCGGCGGCGGCCGCGATCTCGTCGGCGACGGCCACCTCGGTCACCAGCAGCTCGTTGCCGTGGGTGTCCTGGACGCCGGAATACCCGTGCAGCACGGCCAGTCCGGCGGCGCCGATGGCGGCATCGATCTGCCCGTTGCGCCAGGCCCGGCCCATGGTGTCGGTGATGACGACGGCGACGGTCACGCCGAGCCGCTCGGCCAGGCCGGCCCGCAGCCGCGCCGCGCTGCCGTCGGGGTCGACCGGCAGGAGCGCCAATTCGGTTGTACTGACGTTGGATCCGTCGACGCCGGCCGCCGCCTGGACCAGCCCGATGGCGTTCTCGGTGATCAGGGTGCGGCCCTTGCGGGCCAACACGCGCACGGCCTCGTCGTCGATCAGCCTGCGCCGCAGGGCGTCCCGTTCGTCGGGGTCGGTCGGCGCGGCGACGATCCGGCCCTCGGACTTCGACAGCACCTTGCTGGTGACCACCAGCACGTCGTCGTCGCGCAACCAGGGGGCGGCGGCGGCGATGGCGGCGGCCACGTCGTCGCCGGGGCGGAATTCGGGAAGTCCGGGAACCGGAAGGATTTCGACGGCGGCCGCGGCGCCATGCTCGGTCACAGCTGAATTCCGGCCAGTTCGAGTCCGGCGCGGACCATCTCTGCCGTGGCCGCCGGATCGGTCATCAGCAGCGGCACGGCCTTGACGTTGACGCCGTCGATCTCGGCGTGGTCACCCTCGTCGATGAGCCAGCCGTCGAGGATGCCGGTCGCGCTGCGGGCGCCGTAGTGCGTGCCCACGGCCTCGGAGGTGCTGTCGATGCCGATCACCTTGAGGCAGTCATCGGCCATCCCGCGCAACGGCTTTCCGGCGACGATGGGGGAATAGCCGATCACCTGTGCCGGGGTGGACCGCAGCGCGCTGCGCAGGCCGGGCACCGCCAGGATCGCGCCGATGCTGACGACCGGGTTCGAGGGCGCCACCAGCACGACGTCGGCGCCGGCGATGGCATCGGCGACTCCCGGTGCGGCCTTTGCCTTCTCGGTGCCGATGAACGCGAAGCTGTGGGTGGGGATTTGGGCGCGGTAGCGCACCCACCATTCCTGGAAGTGGATGGCGCGCTGATCGCCCGATTCGGGATCGGTTACCACCACGTGGGTTTCGCTGCGTTCGTCACTGGCGGGCAGCAGCCGGGCGCCGGGCTGCCAGCGGTCACACAACGCCTCGGTCACCTGGGACAGCGGGTAGCCGGCCCGCAGCATCTGGCTGCGCACCAGGTGCGTGGCCAGGTCGCGGTCGCCGAGTCCGAACCAGTCCGGTTGCACGCCGTACGCCGCGAGCTCTTCCTTGGCATGCCAGGTCTCGTCGCGGTGTCCCCAGCCGCGTTCGGGGTCGATGCCGCCGCCGAGGGTGTACATGCAGGTGTCGAGGTCGGGGCAGATGCGGACGCCGAACATCCAGGCGTCGTCACCGACGTTGACGATCGCGGTGAGCTCGTGCGGCGAGGGGTCCGCACCGGGTTCGGCGAATTGACCCAACCCCAGCAGTTTCTGGACGCCGAGCAGAAACCGAGCGCCGCCGACGCCACCGACCAGAACCGTCACCTTCACGTCGACTCACCCTAGGCGATGACGCGCGGGCGGAATGACGCGCCCGGACGGCAATTTGGCGCGCAGCAAACTTAAAACCTCAGTATTCACTTGAGTAACAGCCGCATCAGTTATCGCCATTTCCAACTACGTTGTGCGGCAGCGTGTTATTGGTCACTATCGCGACACGCCGCGGTAACGACGCGCCGTAATCAGGTCACACGATGGTAGGAAATGCGCTTCATCCGCTTGACCGTGGCAGCTAACCCGTGTGTAATCACAACAGTGTCATTCCCGGTTTGTTTACCGGTTCCGGTGCAGCAGACCGAGATTCGACCGTTTGTTCGAATATTGTTCGCCACTCACGGCACGCAGGGCAAGTAGTTGGACTCCGTTTTGAGAACTACGTAAAGCAGGGGAGGAGGCGGCAAATGTCTTACGAACACGCAGATTTCGATCACGTGGTGCAATTCGACGGGCGGATGCTCGGCTCTGTTGGGACCGCACCGCACACGAACACCGGACCCGTTCAGCACGTCGTCGCCGGACGGCCGCAGCTGAGTCTGGTGCTCGATCACATCGACAACGAACCCGAGCTCACGGAAGACCAGTGGCAGGAGCGTGCCCTGTGCGCGCAAACCGACCCCGAGGCTTTCTTCCCTGAGAAGGGTGGCTCGACCCGCGAAGCCAAGCGCATCTGCCAGGGCTGCGAGGTGCGCGACGCGTGCCTCGAGTACGCCTTGGCGCACGACGAGCGCTTCGGCATCTGGGGCGGTCTGTCGGAGCGCGAGCGCCGGCGGATCAAGCGCGGCGTCATCTGACACACCGCGGGTAGATCGACCGACTAGTCGTCAAGGATGGTCGGGTCGATCACCGACGGTTCAACGCCGAGATAAGTGGCTACCTGCGCCACGAGAATTTCGTGCAGAAGGTCGGCGAGGTCAACGGAGTCCTTCGCCCGCCGTTCAATGGGCTTGCGGAACAAGACGATTCGCGCCCGTGTCGAATTACCCCGAACGTCCACGCCGGCCGGGATGAGCCGCGCCAGCGCCACCGGCCCGTCGGCGATCACCTCGGGCGGCCACTGGATGGCATCGGGATCCTTGGGGGAGATCCGCGGAATCTCGTCGACGGCGACGTCGAGTCCGGACACCCGATTGCGCCACCGGCGCTCGATGGGTTCGTAGGCCTCGAGGACCGCCATGTCGAATCGCTCGGCGCGACTGCGCCATCCGGGAACGGTCGGGGGGAGTAGCGGGCCGCGCATGCCGCGACGGCGGCGCACACGCGAGTGGGCCATCGGCCGATAGTAACGGTTGGAGATCGACGTGCCCGCGACGCGCGTGTCCGGCAGTGGGCGCGTCGGCGGCGCGATAATCTCGCCGAGTGAATGTTCCCCGTCGCTGCTGCCGGCCAGGTTGCCCGCACTACGCCGTGGCGACGCTGACGTTTGTCTACTCGGATTCCACGGCAGTCGTAGGTCCGTTGGCCACCGCGTCGGAGCCGCATTCGTGGGACCTGTGTGTGTCGCACGCCAGTCGCATCACCGCGCCCCGCGGGTGGGAGTTGGTCCGCCACGCCGGTCCGCTGCCCACGCCCTCTGAGGACGACGACCTCGTCGCGCTCGCCGATGCGGTGCGCGAGGGGCGCGACGCGCCGTCCCGCGGTGGCATCCCAACAGGTTTCACCGATCCGCTGCCCGGCAGCCACGCCGGCACACCCGGCGGCACGGTCATGGCCCCGCCCGCACCGCGCACGCAGCACAACGGGCGGCGGCGCGGCCATCTCCGGGTGTTGCCGGATCCGCCTGAGAGTTAGCGACACAAGTCCTACCGAACCCCACCGACCGTCCGCGGGCAGATGGGTCAGCCGATAGGCTGACTGTCACAGACCCTCGGTAATGCAGTGGTCTGCGAACGATGAGATCGGGAGGGCTATGTCTCGGCCTGCTGCCTCTGTACAGCGCGTCATCAAGGCATATGACGTGCGTGGGCTGGTCGGCGAGGAGATCGACGAGTCGTTCGTCGCCGATGTCGGCGGAGCATTTGCCCGGTTGATGCGCGCCGAGGGCGCCACCCGGGTGGCCGTCGGCTACGACATGCGGCCCAGCTCACCGTCATTGGCCACGGCGTTCGCCGAGGGGGTCACCGCGCAGGGTCTGGACGTGGTCCGGATCGGGCTGGCGTCGACCGATCAGCTCTACTTCGCCTCGGGTCTCCTCGACTGCCCGGGCGCCATGTTCACGGCCAGCCACAACCCGGCCGCCTACAACGGCATCAAGTTGTGCCGGGCGGGCGCGAAGCCCGTCGGCAAGGAGACCGGTCTGACCGACATCAGCAATGAGGTCATCGACGGCGTGCCTGGTCACGACGGAGCGGCCGGCACGGTCGAGGAGCGCGACGTGCTCGCCGAGTACGGCACATTCCTGCGTTCGCTGGTCGATGTGTCGGCGCTGCGTCCGCTGCGGGTCTCGGTCGACGCCGGCAACGGCATGGGCGGGCACACCACGCCGGCCGTGCTGGGCACCGTCGGGTCGATCACCTTGCTGCCGTTGTACTTCGAACTCGACGGCACGTTCCCCAACCACGAGGCCAACCCGCTGGATCCGGCCAACCTGGTGGACCTGCAGAAGCACGTCGTCGAGAACGGCGCCGATATCGGCCTGGCGTTCGACGGCGACGCCGACCGCTGCTTCGTCGTCGACGAGAAGGGCGACCCCGTGTCGCCGTCGGCCGTGACGGCGCTCGTCGCCGATCGCGAGCTGGCCCGCGAGTCCGGCGCGACCGTCATCCACAACCTGATCACCTCACGCGCGGTGCCCGAGTTGATCGAGGAGCGCGGCGGCACGGCCGTGCGCTCCCGCGTCGGCCACTCGTACATCAAGGCGCTGATGGCCGAGACCAACGCGATCTTCGGTGGCGAGCATTCCGCGCATTACTACTTCCGCGATTTCTGGGGCGCCGACTCCGGCATGCTCGCCGCGCTGCACGTGCTGGCCGCGCTCGGGGAACAGGACCGTCCGCTGTCCGAACTGATGGCCAAGTACCAGCGGTACGAGGCGTCCGGCGAGATCAACTTCACCGTCGCCGACGCGCCGGCGTGCGTGCGGGCGGTCCTCGCGTCGTACGGCAGCGACATCGCCTCGACCGACGAACTCGACGGCGTGACCGTCGACCTCGGCGACGGGCGCTGGTTCAACCTGCGCAGCTCCAACACCGAGCCGCTGTTGCGGCTCAACGTCGAATCCCGCACCCGCGTGGAAGTCGACCAGATCGTCGAACACATCGCGGCGCAGATCAGGGCGTCTGCGCCATGAGTGCCGCCCCGGCGACCCTGGACCTCGACGATGTCGAGGGTCTGATCGCGGCCGACCGCGACGGCCTGCTGCGGGCCGCGTCGATGGCCGGCGCACAGACCCGCGCGGTCGCCGCGGCGCTCACTGAAGGCGAACTCGACGAACTGCGCTCGGATCAACGTCCGCGAACCGTCACCTGGGTGTGCGGGCGCGGGATGTCGGGAGCTCCCGGCGCGGCGGGGACCGTGCTGGCCGCGGCACTGGGCGCGACGTCGGCGATCCCGCTCGTGGTCACCCCGGATGTGCCGCCGTGGATCGGCGCGCTGGACGTCGTGGTGGTGGCCGGGGACGACGCGGCCGACCCGGCGCTGGTGACCGCGGTTGCGACCGGGGTGCGGCGCGGCGCGCGCGTGATCGTGGTGGCGCCCAACGACGGCCCGCTGCGCGATGCGGCCGCCGGGCGCGCGGTGGTGCTGCCGCCGCGGTTGGGGGTGCCCGACGACTTCGGCCTCACCCGCTACCTGGCCGCGGGACTCGCGACGATGATGGTCGTCGACCCGGCATTGCGCATCGACCTGGAGGCCCTGGCCGACGAGTTGGATGCCGAGGCCCTGCGCAACAGTGCGGCCCGCGAGATTTTCACCAACCCGGCCAAGAACCTGGCCGAGCGGATGTCCGGCCGGCAGGTGGTGCTTGCCGGTGAGGGCGCGGCGATGCTGGCGCTGGTCCGCCATGCCGCGACGGTGCTGCTGCGGGTGGCCCATCAGCTCGTGACCGCGACCGGCGGCTCCGACGCCCTGGTGGCGCTGCACGGTGGGCTCGGCCGCGAGACGGTCGAAATGTCTTACGAGGACTCGCTTTTCCACGACCCCGAGATCGACGGACCGGTGCCGGCGCGGGTCCGCACCGTGGTGCTGTGTGCCGACGAGGAACGTCCCGGCGTGATCGCCCGGATGGACGCGCTCGGTGGCGACGTCGACGTGCTCAGCGCCGACGACGTGCCCGACGCGGGGCTGCAGGTGCCGGGAAGTCGCTTGGAACAACAGATCGCGATGCTGGCGGTCCGGCTGGAGATGACGGCCGTTTACCTGAAACTGGTTCGAGGTTAGACATAGTGCATCTGCTACGAGGCGCGGTCAGGAACTACGCCTGGGGGTCGCGTACCGCCTTGGCCGATTTCGCCGGAAGACCCAGTCCCACAGCGCATCCCGAGGCTGAGCTGTGGTTGGGTGCGAACCCCGGGGACCCGGCGCGACTGGAGACGGCCGACGGCGAGGTGTCGCTGCTGGAGGTCATCCGGGCCGATCCCGCGGGCGAACTGGGGCCCGAGGTCGTGGCCCGGTTCGGTGAGTCGTTGCCGTTCCTGGCGAAGGTGCTGGCCGCCGACGAACCGCTGTCGCTGCAGGCCCATCCCAGTGCCGAGCAGGCTGCCGAAGGCTTCAATCGTGAAGAGCGCCAAGGCATTGCCCTCAACGCGCGCAACCGCAACTACCGGGACCGCAGCCACAAGCCCGAGTTGATCGTGGCCCTCGGCCCGTTCGAGGCGCTCGCCGGGTTCCGGCCCGTGGCCCGCACCGTGGAGTTGATGCGGGCGCTGGCGGTGTCCGACCTCGATCCGTACATCAACCTGCTGGCCGGCCAGTCGGACGCGGCCGGGCTGCGGGCCGTCTTCACCACCTGGATCACCTTGCCGCAGCCTGATCTCGATGTCCTGGTGCCGGCCGTCCTCGATGGCGCGGTGAACTACATTCGTTCTGGGGCAACAGAATTCGCGGCCGAGGCCAAGACGGTGCTCGAGCTCGGCGAGCGGTACCCCGGTGATGCCGGGGTGCTGGCCGCCATGCTGCTCAACCGCATCAGCCTGGTCGAGGGGGAGGGGATCTACCTGCCCGCCGGCAATCTGCACGCCTACCTGCACGGCATGGGGTTCGAGGTCATGGCCAACTCCGACAACGTGTTACGCGGTGGTCTGACGCCCAAGCACGTGGATGTGCCGGAGCTTCTCCGGGTGCTCGACTTCACCCCGACGGATGGTCGGCCGATTCATCCGCGGCCGGCCGATGACGGCGTCGAAGAGGTTTTCGACACGCCCGCACCGGAATTCGCGGTGACGATCCTGCGGATCGACGACGACCGGGTCGGCAGCGCGGTCGAGGTGCCCCGGGGGCACGCCGGCCCGCAGATTCTGCTGGGCACGCATGGTCGGGTGCAGGTGCATTCCGCCGGCGGCGAGCTCACCCTGAACAAGGGTGCCGCCGCCTGGATCGCTGCCGGCGAGGGTCCCGTGCGGTTGGTGGCTGAGGAACCGTCGACGGTGTTCCGTGCGACGGTGGGAATCTAGAAAAACCTACGAAAGGGCAGGTCATGTCGGCCTCGGGGAGTGCGCGCGCGATCATCGCGGCGTTGTTGGCCAATGCCGGGATCGCGGTGGCGAAGTTCGTCGGCTTCCTGATCACGGGCAGTTCGTCGATGCTCGCGGAGTCGGTGCACTCGCTGGCGGACACGTCCAACCAGGGGCTGCTGCTGTGGGGGCAACGGCAGGCGCGTAAGGACGCCGACCATCTGCACCCGTTCGGCTACGGCCGCAGTCGCTACTTCTACTCGTTCGTGGTGGCGCTGGTGCTGTTCAGCCTCGGTGCGATGTTCGCGCTGTACGAGGGCTACCACAAGATCACCCACCCCGAGCCGCTGTCGTCGCCCGTCGTCGCCGTCGCCATCCTGGTCGTGGCGATCGGGCTGGAGGGCTACAGCTTCTACACCGCGGTGAAGGAATCACGTCCGCTCAAGGGCGCCGGCAGCTGGTGGCGATTCATCCGGACCTCGCGCAACCCGGAGCTGCCGGTAGTGCTGCTGGAGGACAGCGGCGCGCTGATCGGTCTGGTGCTGGCCCTGGGCGGTGTGGGCCTGTCGATGCTCACGGGCGACCCGGTGTGGGACGGCATCGGCACCGCGGCGATCGGTGTGCTGCTCGGCATCATCGCGGTGGTGCTCATGGTCGAGATGAAGAGCCTGCTGATCGGTGAGGGCGCGACGGTCGACGAGACCGGCGCCATCCGCAACGCACTTGAGCAGACGCCGCACATCGACCGTGTCATCCACCTCCGGACCCAGTACCTGGGGCCGGAGGAGATGCTCGTCGGGGTGAAGATCGCGCTGGCGCCCAACACCGATCTGGCGACCGTCGCCGCCACGATCGACGCCGCCGAGGTGACGATCCGGGCCGCGGTGCCGAACGCCCGCATCATCTACATCGAGCCCGACCTCTACCGCGGCTGAGACCGCCGGAACACCCGCAGTCACCTGCGGCGGTGACGGCTACCACAAGTCGTTTTACAAAATTGCCTCCGTTGTCTAGACCGGCGACAAAATGCGGTCTATAGTCAAGATCACAAGTTGTCGGCCCAACCAATGGAGGTGGACCCGTGTCAGTCGAGGTATCCGACGTCAACGTTGAGCAATGGCGCGATCGCAAGCGTCACCTGTGGCTCATGGGCCTGATCGCGCCCACCGCGCTGTTCGTGATGCTCCCGCTGATCTGGGCACTGAACCAGGCCGGATGGCATGTGCTCGCGCAGGTGCCGCTGTGGATTGGCCCCGGCCTGCTCTACGTGCTGCTGCCGATCCTCGACCTGAAGTTCGGGCCCGACGGGGAGAACCCGCCCGAGGAGATGATGGAGCAGCTGGCGAACGACAAGTACTACCGCTACTGCACCTACGTCTACATCCCGTTCCAGTACGCCAGCGTCATCCTCGGCGCGTACCTGTTCACCGCCAAGGACCTGAGCTGGCTCGGCTTCGACGGCGGGCTGGCCTGGTGGGCCAAGCTCGGTGTCGCGTTGTCGGTCGGTGTGCTGGGCGGCGTCGGCATCAACACGGCCCACGAGATGGGACACAAGAAGGAGAACCTGGAGCGCTGGCTGGCCAAGATCACCCTGGCGCAGACGTTCTACGGCCACTTCTACATCGAGCACAACCGCGGTCACCACGTCCGCGTCGCGACCCCGGAGGACCCGGCGTCGGCGCGCTTCGGTGAGAACTTCTGGGAGTTCCTGCCGCGTACGGTGTGGGGCGCGCTGAAGTCGTCGGTCGAGCTGGAGGCCCAGCGCATCCGTCGTCTCGGCCGCAGCCCGTGGGACCCGCGCACCTACCTCAAGAACGACGTCCTCAACGCGTGGCTCATGTCGCTGGTGTTCTTCGGCATCCTGATCGCGGTGTTCGGCCCGGCACTCATCCCGTTCGTCCTGATCCAGGGCATCTACGGATTCAGCCTGCTGGAGTCGGTCAACTACCTGGAGCACTACGGCCTGCTGCGGCAGAAGACCGAGAGCGGTCGCTACGAGCGCTGCGCGCCCGTGCACAGCTGGAACTCCGACCACATCGTCACCAACCTGTTCCTGTACCACCTGCAGCGGCACAGTGACCACCACGCCAACCCGACGCGGCGCTACCAGACGTTGCGCAGCATCGACGGCGCACCGAACCTGCCCAGTGGCTACGCGACGCTGATCGGGCTCACCTACATCCCGCCGCTGTGGCGCCGGATGATGGACCACCGCGTCATCGAGCACTACGACGGCGACATCACCAAGGTCAACGTCCACCCGCGGGTGCGCGACAAGGTGATGGCCAAGTACGGGGCGGTGGCCTGAGCATGAGTGCCTACGCTTGCCCCGGCTGTGGTTATGTCTATGACGAGGCCAAAGGCGCTCCGCGTGAAGGATTCCCGGCGGGCACGGCGTGGGACGATGTCCCCGACGACTGGTGCTGCCCGGACTGCGCGGTCCGCGAGAAGGTCGATTTCGAATCGGTAGGAGTGAGTTCATGAGCGAGCCGTTCAAGAAGTTCGTCTGCCTGCAGTGCGGCTTCGAGTACGACGAGGAGAAGGGCTGGCCGGAGGACGGCATCGCCCCGGGCACCCGCTGGGCCGACATCCCCGAGGACTGGAGCTGCCCGGACTGCGGCGCTGCCAAGTCCGACTTCGACATGGTGGAGGTCGTGGCGTCGTGACCGCCGCGGCCGCAGTACCGGACGGACCCGAGGTGTCGCGCCCTGCGGCACCTCGGGTGCCGTACGCCGAGGCCTCACGGGTCCTGCTGCGGCATTCGATCCTGGACGGCATGCGAGAGCTGTTGCTGGCCAAGGACTGGTCATCGATCACGCTGTCCGATGTCGCGCGTGCAGCCGGCATCAGCCGGCAGACCATCTACAACGAATTCGGCTCGCGCCAGGGCCTCGCCGAGGGCTACGCGATGCGCCTCGCCGACCGCCTGGTCGACGCCGTCGAGCACGCCATCTACGCCAATGTCGGTGACATCGAGTCCGCGTTCCTGCAGGGCTTCCGGATGTTCTTCACCGAGTCGGCGTCCGATCCGCTCGTCATCTCGTTGTTGACGGGCGTCGCGAAGCCGGATCTGCTGCAGATCATCACCACCGACAGCGCGCCGATCATCTCGCACTGCTCGCAGCGCCTCACCGAGGCGTTCCGCGGCAGCTGGGTGCAGATTTCCGACGACGATGCCGGGGTGCTTGCCCGGGCGATCGTCCGGCTGGCGATCAGTTATGTGTCAATGCCGCCGGAAGCGGACCATGATGTGGCCGCTGACCTGGCCCGGCTCATGACGCCGTTCGCCGACCGTTACGGTAGTGGGGAAGCCCCGTAGCCGTCAGCGCGCCATTCGAGCAGGATTCCTGGCGCCTGTCCCGCGAGCCCGCAGGCCATGGGGTCACTCCAGTGGAACGAATGAATGGGGCTCTAATCCATGACGGAATTGAAGGCAGACGTCCGTAACGGCATCGACTACAAGGTCGCCGATTTGTCCGAGGCCGAGTTCGGCCGCAAGGAGATTCGCCTCGCGGAGCACGAGATGCCCGGTCTGATGGCGCTGCGGCGCGAGTACCACGACGTGCAGCCGCTCAAGGGTGCGCGCATCTCGGGCTCGCTGCACATGACCGTGCAGACCGCGGTGCTGATCGAGACGCTGACCGCCCTCGGTGCCGAGGTGCGCTGGGCGTCCTGCAACATCTTCTCCACCCAGGACCACGCGGCCGCGGCCGTCGTCGTCGGCCCGCACGGCACCGTCGAGGAGCCCAAGGGCACCCCGGTCTTCGCCTGGAAGGGTGAGACGCTGGAGGAGTACTGGTGGTGCGCCGAGCAGATGCTCACCTGGGACGGCGAGCCGGCCAACATGATCCTGGACGACGGCGGCGACGCCACCATGCTGGTGCTGCGCGGCGCCCAGTGGGAGAAGGCGGGCGTCGTGCCCCCGGCCGAGGAAGACGACTCGGCCGAGTGGAAGGTCTTCCTGGAGCTGGTGCGCAACGGCTTCGAGAACGACAAGACCAAGTGGACCAAGATCGCCGAGTCGGTCAAGGGTGTCACCGAGGAGACCACCACCGGCGTGCTGCGGCTGTACCAGTTCGCCGCCGCGGGTGAGCTGGCATTCCCGGCCATCAACGTCAACGACTCGGTCACCAAGAGCAAGTTCGACAACAAGTACGGCACCCGCCACTCGCTGATCGACGGCATCAACCGCGGCACCGATGTGCTGATCGGTGGCAAGAAGGTGCTGATCTGCGGCTACGGTGACGTCGGCAAGGGCTGTGCCGAGTCGATGGCCGGCCAGGGCGCGCGTGTCGCGGTCACCGAGATCGACCCGATCAACGCGCTGCAGGCGCTGATGGACGGCTTCGACGTCGTCACCGTCGAGCAGGGCATCGCCGACGCCGACATCGTCATCACCGCGACCGGCAACTACGACATCATCCTGCTCGAGCACATGAAGGCCATGAAGAACCAGGCCATCCTGGGCAACATCGGCCACTTCGACAACGAGATCGACATGGCGGCCCTCGAGAAGTCGGGCGCCACCAAGCTGAACATCAAGCCGCAGGTCGACCTGTGGACCTTCGGTGACACCGGCAAGTCGATCATCGTGCTGTCCGAGGGCCGTCTGCTCAACCTGGGCAACGCCACCGGCCACCCGTCGTTCGTGATGTCGAACTCGTTCTCCAACCAGGTCATCGCCCAGATCGAGCTGTGGACCAAGAACGACGAGTACGACAACGAGGTCTACCGCCTGGCCAAGCACCTCGACGAGAAGGTCGCGCGCATCCACGTCGAGGCTCTCGGCGGCACGCTGACCAAGCTCACCAAGGATCAGGCCGAGTACATCGGCGTCGACGTCGACGGCCCGTACAAGCCGGAGCACTACCGCTACTGAGTCTGTTTGCGTAGTTCGCGCCAGCACACGCGAAAACCCCCAATTCCCACGGGAATTGGGGGTTTTCGCGGTTACCGGACCCGGCACATCCCGATGAATTAGCTGGCGGGGTTCAACCGCCGGTAATTATTTTGTAATGGGCGACAATTACGATTTGTGCGACGCGGTTTCCGTGTTTGCTGAAGATCTGCTGGTGAGCGGACATCGGCGTTAGAATTTGCGCACACCAGGGCACCCTCGTGAAGGGACGTCGGCCATGCAGGAGAACCGCTGGGCAAGACGCATCGCGTTGCTGGCCGTCGTCGGGGCGACGTTGACCGGTTGCGACAGCGTGAATCTGGGCAGCCTCGGAATCTTCGGCAGCACGTCGCCCGCGGTGAAAGGGCCGCCGGTGCCGCCGGAGATGGTCCGACACGACGTTCAGCAATTGGTCTGGCAGTTCCCGCAGTTGCGCAAACCCGACGAAGCGGTGTGGGTCACCTGGAACAACAGCGGTGATCCCAGCCTCGCCGGCAAGGTCAACTGGATCGACGCGGTGGTCAAGCTGTCTCCTGCCGAGACCACTCGACTGCTGGCGGAGTACCACCCGTCCGCCACCGATCGGCAGCCGATGGTGCAGAAGATTCTGCAGTCGGAGCTGCCCGGCGGTCCGTACCTGTCGGGCCCCGAACTCAACAACCACTTCTCGGGTCCGGGCATGACCACGCAGGCGTTCCTCGACCGCGACGACAACGTCCTGGTGCTGACGACGACGTCAGGCGGACCCGCACCGTCGTGACCGGCTAGCGTGGTGGTGTGCGCGCTCTGATCCGCGTGACGGCGTTCGTGGTCGTGCTGGCTGTGCTGGCCGCCTGTGGCGCGGACCGTCCGCCCGTCTCTCCATTTCCTGCTGCGACGGGGCGGGGCTCGTGCGCCGTCGATACCGAACGCGACGTCGGCGCCACCATGCGCGACGGCGTCGTGCTGCGCGCCGATGTCTACCGTCCCAGGTCCTCTGAACCTGTGCCGGTGCTGCTCATGCGCACGCAGTACGGTAAGTCCGGGGCACAGACCTCGCCGGAGCGCTACGAGCCGCCGGACTGGTTTGCCTCGCACTGCTATCTCGTTGTGGTGCAAGATGTCCGGGGCCAGGGGAGTTCCGGCGGGGTGTTCAGCGAGTTCACCAACGACATGGCCGACGGCTACGACACCGTCGAATGGGCCGCCGGCCTGCCCGGTGCGAACGGCAAGGTCGCCATGTACGGATCGTCGTATGTCGGTGCGACGCAATGGCTTGCGGCGGTGACGGCGCCGCCGCATCTGGTGACCATCGCGCCGGCCAACACCGCATCGGACTACTACGACGGCTGGACCTACGAGGGCGGTGAGTTCCGGCTGGCGTTCGTCCAGCCGTGGGCCATCGAGTCGATCGCGCTCGGGGCCGCGCAGAACCGCCGGGACGCCGAGGCGGAACGGCTGCTGCGGGACGCCGGTGCCGACCCGACCCGATGGCTGAATTTCCGCCCGCAACAGGACCTTCCACCGATGCAGCCGCGCAATCCGGCGGTGGCGCCGTGGTACTTCGACTGGGTCCGGCACAACACCCGCGACGACTTCTGGCAGCAGGTCAGCATTCGTGACCGGTACCCGGCGGTGCGAATTCCGGTGTTGCACTTCGAGGGCTGGTACGACGCCTTCCTGGCCGGCGGTGTGGAGAACTTCGCCGGGATGGTGGCCCACGGTGGCAACGACTTTGCGCGTTCGAACCAGCGTCTGGTGGTCGGGCCGTGGGACCACGTCGCATGGGGACGCGCTGATTCCGAGCCCGCCCCGATGCTCAAAGACATCGGGGCGGTGGGCAACAGCCCGATCAACGAGCTGATGCTGGCCTGGTTCGACCATTTCCTGAAGGGCGTCGACAACGGTGTGGCGGGCAAGCCACGCGTCGACTACTTCACCATGGGCACCAACACCTGGAAGACGGCCACCAATTGGCCACTGCCACAGACACAATGGATCAACTACTACCTCTCCGGTGCCGGGGGCATCGCGGACCGCGACGGCAAGCTGTTGCCGGTGCTGCCAGGCCCGCAGCCGCCCGACACCTACACCTACGATCCGCTGAATCCGGCGCCGAGCCTGGGCGGGCACTCCTGTTGTGGTGCCAAGTCCGGTCCGCAAGGGCCGTACGACCAGACGCCTGTCGAACAGCGATCCGACGTGCTGGTGTACACCGGCGACCCGGTGACCCATGACACCGAGATCACCGGGGCGGCCACCGTCACGCTGTGGGCCCAATCCTCAGCTGTGGACACCGATTTCACGGCCAAGCTGGTGGTGGTCAAGCCCGATGGGGCAGCCATCAACCTGAACAACGGGATTCTCCGGGCGTCATTCCGGGACTCGCTGTCGGCGCCGACGCCGATCGTCCCCGGGCAGCCGTACCAGTACCGCATCCAAATCTGGCCCACCAGTTACCAACTCAGCCCGGGTGACCGGGTGCGGGTCGAGATTTCCAGTAGCGACTACCCGCAGTTCGCACCGAATCCCAACACCGGTGCGCCATTCGGGCGCGATGCGGCGACCGTCGTTGCGACGCAGACGATCCTGCATGACCCTTCGCATCCATCGTCGATCACGTTGCCGGTGATCGCGAACTGAGTCCCGGCGCTAGTGGTGTGTCTCGTAAATAAATAGTTATATGTTCGGTATTCTGTAGGGGTGAGTGCATCACCTGCGGCAGCTT